>JACPOH010000111.1 GCA_016185075.1 Aquabacterium sp.
CGCTGATGGCCACCGCCTTCCGCACCCGTGAGTTCAACGGTGTGGCGGGTGCCATCGACTCGCTGGGCGCCACCACCGTGGTGCGCGATGGCAAGGTGGACCTGCCTGCCAGCTACGAGGTCGTGCGCAAGGTCATCCAGACCTTCTCTTCGCCTCAGGCCGCCAAGCTGATGGTCGAGGGCCGCTACGAAGTGGGTGGCATCGTGCCCTTCGGCGCAGCCTATCCCATGGTCAACAACCGAGCCATCGACTCGGTCGAGGCCCTGGCCGGCAAACGGATCGCTGCGCTGGAGTACGACAAGGCCCAGGCCCTGATGGTCGAGCGCGTGGGCGGCAAGCCCGTGGCCGTGGACATCAACAACCTGTCGGCCAAGTTCAATGGTGGCGAGGTGGACATGATTGCCGCGCCCACGCTGGCCTACAAACCGCTGGAGTTGAACAAGGGCATTGGCGCCAAGGGCGGCATTGCGCGCTTCCCGCTGCTGATCCTGACCTACCAGGTTGTGCTGAACCAGTCCAGGTTCCCCGCGGGCTTTGGCGAGAAGTCGCGTGAGCACTGGGTTGGCGAGTTCGATCGCGCCATGAAGCTGGTGCAGAACGCCGACGCCACCATCCCCGCCGCCACGTGGATCGACGTGACGCCGGACCACGTCAGGAAGTACACCCGTATCCTGCGGGAGTCACGCATCGCGATCACCGGCCAGGGTGTCTACAACCAGCAAGGCCTCAAGGTCATCAAGAAGGTGCGTTGTGCCGCCAACCCCGGCGAGGCTGACTGCAGCGCGCCTTCCGAAGAGGGTTGAACCAGGTTCAGTCCTTGATCGCTGCTTCCAGCGCCCGTGCGTGGCCGATGCAGGCCTGAAACAAGATCAGCGTGTTGGCCAGCACGTCTTCCAGCGGGGCTTTGCAGCGATCGGCCACCCATTGCGTGGCGATGCGCGTGTTGGCACCAACCAGGCCATTGGCCAGCATCTTGAAGTTGAGCTTGCCCTGCGCCTCCAGCTTCGGGAACATCTGGTGCATGAAGCCCGCAATCAGGTGGGCAAAGTCCTGCGAGGCCTTGTCGGCCAGCATGTTCATGCCTTCGCCGACGTTCAAGGCGTCGATCAGGGCCACGCGCGCACGATGCGGGTCCTGGCGAATGAACTCCAGGAAATTGCGCAGGGCGGCCTCGGCCAGTTTTTCCGGGTCAGGCTGACAGCTCGCCAGCGACATGATGGTGGTCTGCATCAGCTCACGGTTCACCGAGGTGTACACGGCCTTGAACAGCGCTTCCATGCTGTCGAAGTTTTCATAGAAATACCGCGATGTCAGCTGCGCCTGTTTGCAGACATCGCGCACGGTCGAGTTGTGATACCCCTGCTCGCCGAACACGGCCAGACCGGCTTCGATCAGCTTCATCTTGCGCTGACGTTGGCGTTCTTCGGGGTCGATGCCGCCGTAACGCCGCCCGGTAGTCCCCGGAGTAGAGGGTGATTCAGGGTTAACCCTATTTCTGGAAACGGGCATTGTCAAATACTATTTCTGAAATTGACCATTGTCAAAATAGTTGGATTAATCAGGCAATGGTTCAGCCAATTTGCACAGTGCAAGGCGGCATCTTGCCCCACCTTCGTGACAACGCCAATGTGGTGGATGCCCGGTTGATGCAAAACCTTCACTTGAGTGGTGAAAATGGGCCTTGAGGCCACCTTCCGAGGTGGCCTGTTGCGCACGATCATGCAGGTATCCTTTCCTGGCGACGACAAAACGGACCGAGCAGAGACATGAAGAATTTCAAGAACAAGGTGGCGGCCATCACGGGTGCCGCATCGGGCATGGGCCGCACCCTGGCGCTCGAATTGGCGCGCCGCGGCTGCCATCTGGCACTGAGTGATGTCAATGAGGTGGGGCTGGCCGAAACGGCGCAGATGGCGGGCAAGCTCGGCGTCAAGGTCACCACCGCCAAGGTCAACGTGGCGGACCGCGAGGCGATGACGGCCTGGGCCGACCAGGTAGCTGCCGATCACGGCAAGGTCAACCTGGTGTTCAACAATGCCGGTGTGGCCCTGGGGGCCTTCCTGGACACCGTGAGCCCCAAAGATTTCGAGTGGATCATGGGCATCAATTTCTGGGGCGTGGTGTGGGGCACCCAGGCCTTCCTGCCGCACCTCAAGAAGGCGGGTGAAGGCCATGTCATCAACACATCCAGCCTGTTTGGCCTGCTGTCGCTGCCCACACAAGGCACCTACAACGCCAGCAAGTTCGCCGTGCGCGGTTTCACCGAAGCCTTGCGCCAGGAGCTCGATCTGGAGAAGTGCGGCGTGAGCGCCACCTGCGTGCACCCCGGCGGCATCCGCACGAACATCGCGCGCGATGCCAAGATGGACCACAGCATCACGGCCAAGACGGGCGCCAACGCCCAGGCTGCCAAAGAGAAGTTCGACAAGCTGCTCAACACGACCAGCGCCGAAAGCGCCGCCTTGCAGATCCTGCGGGCCGTGGAGGGCAACAAGCGCCGTGTGGTCGTGGGCCCGGACGCCAAGTTCCTGGACCTGCTGGTGCGTGTGCTGGGTTCGTGGTATCAACCCCTGACCACCTTCTTTGCCAAGAAGGGCATGCTGGGCTGAAGGCCTGGGCGTGGCACTTAACAGGAGTCCTTCATGTCGGCTGTCAACATCGAACCCACTGCGCAACGTGCGCAGGTGGCCCCGGTCATCCGCCGCTATCAGCCGCCTGCCGGGCTGCAAGAGTCGCTGGTGGCGGCCATCATGCGCATGGCCCTGCGGGTGAGCCTCAAGCCCTTTCTGGGGCCGCCTTGGCCATTCGCGGTTCAGCGTGCTTCGCTGGCCATTGGTTCTGCGTTGATGCCCCAGGACGGTCGCGCGCAGGTGCAGCAAGACCGCATCGACCACATCCCGGTGGAGCGCATCACGCCCAAGGGGCAGTCGAAGAAACCGCGCCACGCGATCCTCTACCTGCATGGCGGGGCCTTTGTGGCGGGCAGCCCGCGTACCCACCGCAGCATCACGCGCCGGCTGTCTGCGCTGACCGGCGCGCTGGTGCTGGTGCCGCATTACCGCCTGGCGCCGGAGGCGCCCTTCCCGGCGCAGCTCGATGACTGCGTGGCCTGCTACCGCCAGTTGCTCAAAGAAGGCTTCGACCCGAGTCGCATTGCCATCGCAGGCGATTCAGCCGGTGGCAACCTGACCTTCATGACGGCCATCGCGGCGATGAAGGCCGGCATGCCGGGCCCGGCATCGCTGGTGATGATGTCGCCGGCGTTCAGCCTGCACCCGCTGCCCAATTCCACTTACAAGGAGCGCGAGTCGCGTGACCCGATGATCCGCCTGGCGTGGGGTGAGGACGTCGAGAAGGCGCTCAAGGTGCCCGCAGACCACCCATTGGCCAATCCCATGGCCCAGGACCTGTCCAGGCTGCCGCCCTCCCTGATTCAGGTCGGGGA
The DNA here is from genome assembly GCA_016185075.1 of Aquabacterium sp. Classification (GTDB taxonomy): domain Bacteria; phylum Pseudomonadota; class Gammaproteobacteria; order Burkholderiales; family Burkholderiaceae_C; genus Aquabacterium. Next base: position 3,446 of record JACPOH010000111.1, read on the forward strand.
CGACGAGGTGCTGTACGACAACGCGGTATGGGCCGTCGAGGCTGCCACGGCGGCGGGGCGCACGGCCGAGCTGGAGATCTACCTCAAGCGCTGGCACGTGTTCCAGGCTCACGCCAGCCTGCTGCCCAGTTCGGTCAAGGCGCTGGACCGGCAGGCCGAGTTCATCAAGCGGCACTGGGCAAACTGAGCGGGGCGGCGGCCCCAGCCCACCTCGAGCGGAGTCAGTCGCCGGCCAGGCCCGGCGGCATCCCGAACTCCCCGAGATCATGCGACCGATCCACGCCTCCAGCCCCTGCCAGGCGTACAGGTTGTACGCCAGCACCTCGTCAACAGGCTGCTTGTAGCCGCCTTGCGCCCAGTTGATGCCCACTTGCAGCGTCATGCCCAGCAAGCCCCAGGTCATCATCTCGATGTTGAAGTCCTGTTGCCGCATATTGGGGTAGAGCTCCCGTGCCACCTCGTTGATCAGGGTGACGTACTGGCCCATGGCCGCCCGTGATTTGTCGAGCGTCTGTTTGTTGGCGCTGAATGCGTCGATCAGCAGCACAGGGGCCCGGCGCGGGTCCTCCTTGATGAACTCGTAGAACGCCCTCAGGCCAGCCTTGGCCAGCGCCATCATGCTGCGCGGCGTGTCCTGTATCGCGCTGCTCATGCGGGCCATCAACTGCGCCTTCTGCCATTGGTAGACCGCATCGAAGGCGTCGTCCGTGTTGCGAAACGATTCGTAAAAGTAGCGATCCGTCAGCCGCGCAACGGCGCAGATGTCGCGCATCGTGGTGCGGGCGATCCCGTGTCGAGCGAAGGCCTCCAGCGCGGCCTCCAGCAGACGCTCGTGCCGTTCCCGGCGTCGGTCTTCTGCCGATGTGCCCCGGTAGACACGTGAGCTGTTGTTGGCGGTGGAGGGTGGGGGCTTCATACAGGGCCAAGGGCGAAATGGTGAGGACGTGATCGGATCGATGTCGCTCAGGGGCGATTATGCGGCGCGCCGCGCGTGCCCTCGTCCATCGCGTGAGCCCAAGAAAAAAGCCCGCCGGGCGCGTGGCCGTGGCGGGCTGGATGGTGAGCGGCTGAAACAGCCGCTTGCACAGCCGGATCAGACGAAGCTGAAGTGCTCGTTGTCCATCTGCATGAGCGAGCTGGTGGGCGACAGCATCGTCTTCTTGTGGCCGTCGGCGCGGGGCAGCAGGCGCTCGAAGTAGAACTCGGCGGTCTGGATCTTGGCCTTGTAGAAGTCGGCCGAATCCTTGCCACCCTTGGCCAGCTTCTCGTTGGCCACGATGGCCTGCTTCAGCCAGAAGTGACCCATCATCACGAAGCCCGAGTACATCAGGAAGTCATAGCAGGCGGCGCTCACGGTGTCGCGGTCCTTGTTGGCGCGCAGCATGATCTGGACGGTCAGCCACTTCCATTGCAGGGCGCGCTTGAAGCAGGCGCGGGCCCTCTTGCCGAGCGGGCCGGGTCTTGCGGCCCAGCAGGTCGAGCGCCTGGATGCCGGTGGTGCCTTCGTACAGCGTGGAGATGCGCGCGTCACGGGCGATCTGCTCCATGCCGTGCTCCTTGATGTAGCCGTGGCCGCCGAACACCTGCATGCCCAGGTTGGCGCACTCCAGGCCCATCTCGGTGATGAAGCCCTTGAGGATGGGCGTGTAGAAGCCCAGTTCGTTGTCGAACTTCTCGTAGCCGGTCTTGTCGCCCTTGGAGACGCAGGCCACCATGTTGTCGGCGATCTTGGCCGAGTGGTAGATCATGGCGCGGGCGCCTTCGGCCACGGCGCGCTGGGTCAGCAGCATGCGGCGCACGTCGGCGTGCCAGATCAGGGCGTCGGCGATCTGGTCGCCGTCCTTCTTGCCCGACAGCGCGCGCATCGAGCGGCGCTCCTTGGCATACGGCAGCGAGCCCTGGTAGGACAGTTCGGCGTGGGCCAGGCCTTGCACCGCGGTGCCGATACGGGCCGTGTTCATGAAGGTGAACATGGCTTCCAGGCCCTTGTTGGGCTCGGCGATCATGTAGCCGATGGCTTCGTCGAAGTTCATCACACAGGTGGCCGAGGCACGGATACCCATCTTGTGCTCGATGGCGCCGGCCTTCACGGTGTTGCGCTCACCCAGCGAGCCGTCCTTGTTGACCAGGAACTTGGGCACGATGAACAGCGAGATGCCGCGGGTGCCCTTGGGGGCGTCGGGCAGGCGGGCCAGCACGATGTGGATGATGTTCTCGGACAGGTCGTGTTCGCCGGCCGAGATGAAGATCTTGGTGCCGGTGATCTTGTAGGTGCCGTCACCCTTGGGTTCGGCCTTGGTCTTGACCTGACCCAGGTCGGTACCGCATTGGGGTTCGGTCAGACACATGGTGCCCGTCCACTCGCCGCTGACCAGCGGGGGCATGTAGGTGTTCTTCTGCTCGTCGCTGCCGAACTGGAAGATGGTGTTCATGCAACCCAGCGACAGGCCGGGGTACATGGTGAACGACCAGTTGGCCGTGCCCATCATTTCCGACTTCAGCAGGTTGAGCGACATGGGCAGTTCCTGGCCACCGTACTGCTTGGGGTGGGAGATACCTTGCCAGCCGCCGGCGACGTACTCGGCGTAGGCTTCCTTGAAGCCCTTGGGGGTCGTCACGACGCCGTCGTTGAAGGTGCAGCCTTCCTGGTCGCCAGACAGGTTCAGCGGAGCCAGCACTTCTTCGCAGAAGGTGGCGCAGCCCTCCAGGATGGCGTCGACCATGTCAGGGGTGGCGTCTTCGGCATTGGGTTGCTGGGCGTAGTGCGCGCTGTAGTCAAAGACTTCGTTGAGCAGGAAGCGCACGTCGCGCAAAGGGGCTTTGTACTGCGGCATAGGTCACCTCGGTTCGGGTCCGGCGCCAGAGTCGAGTGGCGCTGTTGGGGTAAAGGTTTCATTTCGAACGATCGTTCTTTTCAAACGGTCGTTCGAATCAGGACGCGTTTATACCCCAGAGTCGGCCGTTTGTGGCAAGTCTTTCCGCACCACCGTGCGGGTTTTCGCACTTCAGCCGGTTTGCACCCCTGAATCAAAGGGGCCGTACCGCTGTGCTTCAGGGCCCCGTCTTTCCCTCTGAAACCGTCGTTCCGGGCCGGGTTAGATGGGGGTTTTCTTTGGGTTAACCCTCTCGGGGGAGAGGGGGAACCCAAGCCGTTTTGTGTGTTTTGTATCTCCCGCAATCACGGGGTTTGGGGTGGATTTCCCGCCAGGCACGCCAAAACCCTATTCGCTCAGGCGGCATCCCTTCGAGAGACTAACGGTGACAGTTAATCGATTGTTGGCGTTCGATAAATCGCCAAGTTCACATGGAGAGACACATGATCCGTACCCTGCGCAAGACCGTTCTGAGTGTGCCGCTGGCCGCCATCGCCCTGGCGGTGTCGTCCGCATACGCTGCCCCCGTGATCGGCCCGTCCGATTCGACCTTCTTCACCAACCCCGCCTCCTTGACGGGTACCCACGGTGACCTGATCCAGTATCGCCCTGCCACCGTCAACCTGGGTGCCGGTGCCCCCGCCACCAAGGCCTTCAACGTGCTGTACCAGTCGACCGACTCGCTGGGCAAGCCCAACGCCGTGTCGGGTACCGTGCTGGTGCCCACCACCGCCTGGTCGGGCACGGGCCCCCGCCCCGTCATCCTGTACGCCGTGGGCACGCAGGGTCTGGCCCAGGACTGCGCGCCTTCGCGTCAGTTCGCTGCCGGCAGCAACGAGTATGAAAACGCCAACATCAACGCAGCATTGAAGGCCGGCTACACCGTGCTGGTGACCGACTACGCGGGCTATCTGAATGGCACCGAGTCCACCTACCTGTCCGGCCAGTCGCAAGGTAACGCCGTGCTGGACATCTTCAAGGCCGCCACGGCCATCCCGTCGGTTGGCATCGATGCCGCTGCACCCGTCGGTATCTGGGGCTTCTCGCAAGGTGGTCAGTCGGCTGCATGGGCTGCCGAAGTGCTGCCCAACTACGCACCTGGCCTGAACGTCAAGGGCGTGGCCGCTGGTGGCATCCCCGCTGACTTCCTGGCTGCTGCCCGCTTCCTGGACGGCAACCTGGGTGCCGCCTTCCTGGCCTCCGGTGTGGCTGGCCTGAGCGTGCAGTACCCCAAGACCGTCGGCAACAACTTCAACCTGCTGGCCAGCGCCGAAGGCAAGGCCCAGATCGCCAAGCTGAAGACGGAGTGCGTGTTCACGGCCCTGTTCGATCTGCAGAACAAGACCCTGTCGCAGTTCACGGTGGATCCTGCCAACACCACGCTGGACGACCTGCTGGGCGTGCCTGCCGTCGAAACCACCCTGCTGGCACAGAACCTGGGCAAGCAGCCGCTGACCGTGCCGATGTACCAGTACCACGGCAAGGCTGACGAGTTCATCCCCCTGGCTCAAGACATCGATCTGAAGCGCTACTACTGCGCCAACGGTGGCAAGGTCCAGTTCGACCTGTACCCCAGCGAGCACATCGTGACCCAGTTCCAGGCGGCTCCCAAGGCCCTGGCCTGGATGGCAGACCGCTTCGCTGGCAAGCCTGCGCCGAGCTCCTGCTCGACCAACACCACGGGCTACCCCACACCCACCAACACCAACACCAAGCCTGGTGGCAACTTTGTGGTGGCGCTGGACAAGTGGCCTCTGACCGCGACCGTGGGCCTCAAGACCCTGGGTCAGACCGTGTACCTGCCCTCGACCTCGACCTTCACGGCCACGACCGACATCACCGCCAAGACCTTGAACGGCACGCTGAACGTGCCTGACTTCAAGCAGTCGCTGAAGATCATCGGTATCGGTTCGCAGATCGGCATGAAGGTGACTCCGGCTGGCGCCACCACCGGTACCGCTTCGCTGGACAACGCCGGCAAGCTGCACGTGCATGGCACGGCCTACGCCGACATCACGATCACCTCGGTGTCGGGCATCCCCGTTGGCGAGTGCAAGACCGTGACCCCCGTGGCCTTCCCGCTGAACTTCGACGGCCCCGTCTCTTCGTTGGGTAACGGCGGTCTGAACTTCTCGGGCACCACCACCTTCCCGCAGGTCAAGGGTTGCATCATCTCGGCCATCCTGACGGCCCTGATGTCGGGTTCGGGTCAGACCTACTCGTTCACCGTGGCACCGCCCGCACCGACTTCTTACTGATCGAGCTTCGATCCTGAGTTGTGGAGGTCCAGCCCACTCGGTTTGCCCCGGGAGGGCTGTTTCATTGGTGCGTGCCCACCATGCTTGTCGGCCTGCATTCCCGCTTGTTCTCGGGGGGCGTGGCGGCAAGCTCGGGTTAGTGCTCAGGAACCGAGCGGGGCGGTCCGATCAAACTGAAACAGGCGGCATCATCGCAAACAGACAGGTCTGAAAATGGCACAAGTTCATCTGGAAAACAATTCGAACATGAAGTGGGTCGTGATCGCGGGGGCCGCCGCAGTTGTCGCGGCGGCCGCAATGTGGTGGTCGCGCGTGCCTGGTGGCGATGAGGCTGGCCGGGTGACCAGCGTGACGCCGGGCGCATCGCAGGCCATGGGCGCGCAGCCTGTCGGCAGCACCTTGACGGCGGCGCAGATCGAGGCGGAAACCAAGGTCTTGCAGGAGCGGCAGCAGGAGGCGGTGAAGGCGCTGGAAAAGCAGCCGGGCATGAAGCCCATCGTGGGCCCCGTCAAAGAGCGGCCTGAGTTCATTTCGGTGATGGAGTGGCAGATGCTCAAGGGCGTGTCGCAGCAAGCGGGTGACCCTGATCGTGAGCTCACGCGCCTGGTGAACTTCCTGCGCTTCAACAAACAGCTCGAGCTGTGGGAAGGCATGTCCCAATCACCGGACAAAGCCCGTCGCAAGGAGCTGGCAGAGCAGCTGGTGGCGGAGCTGCCCACCCGCATCACCCAAGGCGAGATGGACCTCACGGAGGCCAAGCGCATCCTCGGCGGTTTGCTCAACGATGCCGAGCCGGACGCACAAGCCCGCGCCAAACGCGCCGCGGCCGAAACCGCGCGCCTGGCGGCCACTGCTGATGCGGTAGCTGCGGCGTCACAAGCGCATTGAACGGCCGCCCCCCGTTCGTCGGGGTTGTTGGCCTTCACTGGCCAACAGCCCGTTAAGCTCGGGCCCTGAATCATCCATACATCGGGAGCGGGCATGTACGAGCTTTTCATCGCCAACAAGAATTACTCATCGTGGTCTTTGCGGCCCTGGGTGCTGCTCAGGCAACTGGGCTTGCCGTTTCAAGAGCATCTGCATCCCTTTGCGACGGGGCCCAACTGGGCGGCGTTCAGGGCGTTCTCGCCCACGGGCAAGGTGCCCTGCCTGCATGATGCGGGCGACGTGGTGTGGGATTCCCTGGCCATTGCCGAGTACCTGGCCGAGCGTCATGCTGGTGTCTGGCCGGAGCGCGCTGAGGCCCGCGCCTGGGCACGCTGTGCAGCGGCCGAGATGCACGCGGGCTTTGCCGAGCTGCGTGAGGTCTGCTCGATGAACTGCGGCCTGCGCGTTCAACTGCACGATCAGGCCTTGACCCGTATCCAGCCGGATCTGACGCGGTTGGATGAACTCTGGCGTCAGGGGCTCACGCGCTTTGGCGGGCCTTTTCTGGCGGGCCCGGCCTTCACGGCCGTGGATGCCTTCTATGCGCCTGTGGCGTTCCGCATCCAGACCTTCGGCCTGACGCTGTCGCCCTTGGCGCAGGCCTATGCGCAACGCTTGCTGGCCTTGCCGGCCATGCAGCAATGGTACGAAGCCGCCCTGGCCGAACCCTGGCGTGAGCCGGGGCATGACGAGGCTTCGTTGATGTACGGCAGCTTGCTGGATGACCTGCGCGTGAATCCAGGCTGAAGATTTTTTCCGTCAGGGTGTAAGGACTGGCCGGTCTCCTCGACTACCCGGTGTCCTCGGCGAACAAGTTGCCGGGGCCTCATCTCAACACCTCATTTTTTGACGGAGAAATCAACATGACCCAACGTACCTCTGCCTCCCTGGCCGCCGCTGCCGCCCTGATGGCCCTGAGCACCGCCGTGTTTGCCGCCGAGGCCCCTGCCGGCAGCATGGGCGGCGCCGTGGCGGCCAGCGACAAGGTGCATTGCTACGGCGTGCACAGCTGCAAAGGCAACAGCGACTGCAAGACCGCCGAGCATGCCTGCAAAGGCCAGAACGCCTGCAAGGGCCACGGCTTCAAGGCACTGGATGCCAAGGCCTGCCTGATGAAGGGCGGCACGATCGGCGACATCGAAGCCAAGTAAGGCAGAGGGGCGATCATGCGCGCGAGCGGTGCGGCCCACGAGGCCAGCAAGGCCGGGGAGGCCCATGGACGCCTGACGCAGCCTTCGCCCGGTTTCGGGCTGGGCCTGCGCACGGCGCACTACCCCGATTTCCTGGGCCAGCCGCAAGGTGTGGACTGGCTGGAGATCATCAGCGACAACTACATGGTGCCCGGCGGCAAGCCCCTGCGCATGCTCGATGCCATCCGCGCGCGTTACCCCATGGCCATGCATGGCGTGGCCTTGTCCATTGGCTCGGTGGTGGGGCCGGACCGTGCCTACCTTAGACAGCTGAAGCAGCTGGTGGACCATGTGCAGCCTCTGTGGGTGTCAGACCACCTCTGCTGGACGGGCGTGCATGGCCGCCAGCTGCATGACCTGATGCCACTGCCGTATACCGACGAGGCGCTCGATGTGGTCGTGCGCAATGTGCAGCAGGTGCAGGACGCGCTGGGCCGGCGCCTGGTGCTGGAGAACGTGTCCAGCTATGTGAACTTCAAGCAGTCCCACATGAGCGAGTGGGCGTTTGTGGCTGCCGTATGCGAGCAGGCCGATTGCCTCTTGCTGCTGGATGTCAACAACATCTACGTCAGCAGTGTGAACCATGGCTTCGATGCCGTGGGCTACATCGACCACATGCCCGCGCACCGCGTGCAACAGATCCACCTTGCGGGCCACTCGCACAACGGTGACCACATCATCGACACGCATGACCAGCCGGTGTCCGATCCGGTGTGGGCCTTGTATGCGCATGCGTGGCGACGCTTCGGGGCGGTGGCCACGATGATCGAGCGAGATGATCACATCCCGCCCTTGCCCGTGTTGATGAACGAGCTGGATCAGGCTCGGCTGCTGGCGGCCGATGCGTGGCAGGAGGCGGCATGAACAGTCTGACGAGTGACGCCGGTGACAGCCTCGCGGCCATTCAGGCGCGCATGCAGGCCTGCGTTCTGGCGCCCGACATCTCGCGTGATGCCGCAGCCCTGGGCGATGTGCAGATCTGCGATGCCCTCGGTGCGACGCGCCGCCTGGGCATCTACCACCATGCCTACCGGGCGCGCTTGCTGGAGACCTTGCGCGACACCTTTGCGCACACCTTGAGCTACCTGGGTGACGCGTGGTTTGATCATCTGGCGCAAGCCTACATCGCGCAGCACCCCTCTCGGCACGCGAACCTGCGCTGGTATGGCGAGACCTGGCCCGACTGGCTGGATGGTGACCGGCTGGCCGAATCGGGGGCGGGCCCTCACCCCGAGGTGGCCGAGCTGGCCCGTCTGGACTGGGCCTTGCGTCGTGCCTTCGATGCGCCGGACATGCCCGTTCTGTGCGCCGAAGGCCTGCACGCCCAGACACCGGATCTGTGGGTCACCTGGCCGCTGGTCGCCCAGCCCAGCCTGGCCTTGTTGAGCATGAACTGCAACACCCTGGCCTTGTGGCATGCGCTCGATCAGGGGGCTGATGTTCCGCTGGCAGAGGTGCTGCCCCATCCCGTGAGCGTGCTGGTGTGGCGTCATGAAGAGCGACCACACTTTCGCAGCGTGTCAGAGGCCGAGGCTCAGGCGCTCATGCAGCTGATGCTGGGTGGCAGTTTCGCCAGCATCTGCGACATGCTGGCGCAGCGCGGCGAGCCATCGGGTGAAGATGCCCGCGCCACCGAGGTGGCCGCCGGCATATTGCGTGGCTGGCTGCGCGAGGGCCTGCTTGGCCCCTTCGTGGCGTCGCGCGCCAGTGTGGCGTGAGCGCCGGCCGTTCAGCGTGCGCTCACAGGCTGATAAAGCCCTTTGGCCTGCCCAAGGCGGCTTTGAGCCTGCTGGATCCAGCCTGACAGCAGCGCGTTCTGGTTCCAGCCATCCAGGACCGTGAAGCCGTTGCGCGCAATGGCAATGCGGTCTGTGACCGATGCCAGGTTGGTGGCGCCAACCGGGGCCCGGATGATCAGGTAGGGCGCCAGATAGGGCTGGAACTTGTTGGCCCCAATGAAGATGTCGCCGCGCATGCCAAGCGTCTCAAGGCTGTTGGACAGCGTCCAGTTGTTGAGCTGGGCCATGGCCTTGATGGCAGGCTTGTCCCACATGGGTTGGAGCAAGTAGGTTTGCTCGTGCATGCCGAACTGGATGGCCGCCTGGGTGGCCCATTGGTGATAAGCGCTGCCTTGCCCGGATGTGGCGCGAGCCTCGTCTGCGGCCTGCTGCAGGGCGTAGCCCTTGATGGCTTCCGGGCTCAGCCCGGGGACGGAGCCCATGGCCTTGGCACCATAGCGCTTGTGCAGCAGCGCCAGTGACCCGATGTTGGCCAGCACATTGCTCTGGCCCTCGATCAGATCGGTGGTGGCCTCGCCTACCAGCTGCGCGGCAGACGCCAGCGACATGCCGGCGATGTTGACGCGCGCCGCGCCAGGGTCGGCAGCGATCAGGCCGTCCAGCACGCCTTTGAGGCTGAAGGCCAGGGCCAGGTTGGACCGGACCTCATTGGCCGCGAAGATGCCCAGTCGGGCCCAGAAGAAGTCCGGGTCATGCCGCACCAGGGCGTCATAGCTCATCAGGATGTAGGCGTTCCTGGCCAGCGTGACGCGGGCGGAAGAGCGGCCGTAGCAGGCCTCGGCCACTTGTTGGGCAACGCCCATGCGCGCATGGAAATGGCGTTCGAACAGCGCTTTGCTGGTGCTGGGGTCGCCGTTGTCGCCCTCGTAGATGAAGTCCATGTCGTTGGCAAGCTGGTGCAGCTTGTCGAGCATGGTGATTTCGGCCGCACTCAAGGTGCGTTGCGCCAGGCCGTCCCGGATCCCGTTGATCAGCTTGGCCACCTGCAGTGGGGTGAGGCTGTTGGCGGTGAGCGCATTGGCGGGTGGGAGCGAGCCAGCCAGAACTGGCGTGGAGAGGGAGGTCAAGGTGGCCAGAACGGCGATACAACAGGCCTTGGCCATCTGTTTGCGCATGGTGAAAGAGCTGGGAAGTTGAGAACCCGCGCACTGTAGGGGCGAGTTCTCCCATCGTGCAGGGGCTTTCCCCTTGGATGTCGCGCTGGAATCAACAACTGTCGCCAGATGCCCCAGGGTGCGGGAGATGGCACGCCCGTTGCTTGTATACCAGCCTGTACATCACCCGGTATGTCAGTGCCGCCTCGAGGCGGTGCACGGGAGATGGGTTGCGCAACAGACTGGTGCAAGGAGAGCTGCATGGCTATGGATCAATGGAATCGTCGGACGTGGATCAAGGGTGTCGGTGCAACGGGTGCCGGCCTGGCGCTTGGGGGCTTGTCCGACCTGGTGATGGCCCAGAAACCGCTGACGATCGGCATGATCTATGTCGGCCCGAAGGATGACTTCGGCTACAACCAGTCGCACTATGAAGCGGCCTCCGAGATCAAGAAGATGCCCGGCATCAAGATCGTCGGCGAAGAGAACGTGCCCGAGACGCAGGCCGTGCAAAAGACCATGCAGGGCATGATCTCGCAGGATGGCGCCACGCTGTTGTTCCCCACTTCATTTGGTTACTTCAACCCCCACATCCTGGAGGTGGCCAAGAAGAACCCCGATGTGCGCTTCGCGCATTGCGGCGGCATGTGGGACGCGGCCAAGCACCCCAAGACCGTGGGCAGCTTCTTTGGCTACATTGATGAGTGCCAGTACCTCAACGGCATCATCGCCGGGCACATGACCAAGTCCAAGAAGATCGGTTTCGTGGCTGCCAAGCCCATCCCGCAGGTGCTGCGCAACATCAATGCCTTCACCATGGGTGCGCGCTCGGTGCACCCGGACATCACCTGCTCGGTCATCTTCACGGGGGACTGGTCCATGCCGGTGAAAGAGGCCGAAGCCACCAACAGCCTGGCTGACCAGGGGGTGGACGTCTTCACCATGCACGTGGACGGCCCCAAGGTGGTCGTCGAGACCGCGGCCAAGCGTGGCAAGTTTGTGTGCGGCTACCACGCTTCGCAAGCCAAACTGGCGCCGAACGCCTACCTCACCGGTGCGGAGTGGAACTGGGTGACGCCTTACAAGCAGATCGTGGAAGCTGCCCGCACCGGCAAGCCACACCCGAACTTCCTGCGTGGTGGCTTGAAGGAAGGGTTTGTCAAGACCTCGCCTTATGGCGCCATGGTGCCCGAAGGCGCACGCAAGCAGGCCGATGCCGTCAAGGCTGCCATGCTCAAGGACGAGTTCGAGATCTTCAAGGGCGAGATCAAGGACAACACCGGCAAGGTCGTGATCCCCAAGGGCACCACCATGAAGCAGGTCGACCCGGCGCTGGAAGGCATGAACTACCTGGTTGAAGGCGTGATCGGCAAGGTCTGACATCTGATCTGCCAAAGGGAGGCCCCATGAGCGACTCACGCCTGGCTGTGGTGTTTGACAGCGTGGTTCTGCCCGTGCTGGCCTTGGCCGGCGCCTTGCTGTTGTTTGGCGGCTTCGTCTGGCTGGGTGGCACCAGCCCGACCGAGACGTGGATGCTGCTGTTCAAAGGGGCCTTCGGTGACGCCTTCTCCTGGCAGAACACCTTGCAGCGTGCTGCGCCGCTGATGCTCACGGCCTTGTGTGTGGCCATTCCGCAGCGCGCGGGGCTGATGGTGATTGGCGGCGAGGGGGCGCTGGTGCTGGGCGGCCTGGCCTGTGCGGGCCTGCCTTATCTGTTGGCCCCGCCTGCGGGTGTGACCGGAACGGTGCTGGTGCTGTTGGCCAGTGCACTGGTTGGGGGTGCCTGGATTGCTTTGGCCGGCGTGCTGCGGCAATACCGCGGCGTGAACGAAACCATCAGCTCCTTGTTGATGAGTTACCTGGCCATCGGCCTGTTCAAGCACTTTGTGGAAGGCCCCATGCGGGATCCGGGCAGCTTGAACAAACCATCCACCTTGCCCTTGAACGAGAGCAACCTGCTGGGCTTGATGCCAGGCTACGAGGTGCATTGGGGCCTGGTGTGGGGTGCGGTGGCCTGCGTCGCGGCGGGCTTGTGGCTGTTCGGCTCGACACATGGTTTTGCCACGCGGGTGGTGGGCGGCAATGCCCGCGCCGCCCGCCTGGTGGGCCTGCCCAGCCATCGGCTCATCATCACGGCGTGTGGCCTGGGTGGCGCCTGTGCCGGCCTCGCTGGGGGCATCGAAGTGGCCGCGGTGCACACCAACGCCAATGCATCCTTGATCGCGGGGCTGGGCTACACCGGCATCCTCGTGTCCTTCGTGGCCCGCCACAACCCGTTTGCCGTGATCCCGGTGGCCATCCTGTTTGGTGGCTTCGGGTCAGCGGGCAGCCTGTTGCAGCGCCGGCTGGATTTGCCGGACGCCTCGGTGCTGGTCTTGCAGGGCTTTGCTTTTGTGCTGATCCTGGCCAGCGAAGCCTTGCGTGGTCGCATGGGTGACTGGTTGGTGCAGCGACAGACCGTGCGCGCAGAACGGGCCGCCCATGAAACCAGCCGGGCTCGCCTGGCACGCGAGCACGCGGCGCTGGATGCCGCGCGCAAGGAGGCCGCATGAGTGACGCGTCTTTATGGGCTGATGTGGCCGTGGCGGTGCTGGGCGGGGCCATCCGTGTGGGCACGCCTTTCCTGTTCGTCAGCCTGGGTGAATGCCTGACCGAGAAGTCCGGCCGCATCAACCTGGGGTTGGAAGGCGTGCTGGTGCTCTCGGCCATGGCAGGCTTTGCGGGCAGCTACCTCACGGGCTCGCCATGGGCCGGGGTGCTGCTCGCCGGCGTGGCAGGCGCCTTGCTGGCCATGCTGCATGGGCTCCTGTGCTCGCTGCCTCGTGTCAATGACATCGCCACGGGCATTGCTCTGATGTTGCTGGGATCCGGGCTGGCCTTCTATTTGGGCAAAGGGCTGATCCAGCCGCAGGCCGCACAGATCCCCTCCATCGAGTTGGGCATGTGGAGTGACTCGGCCCAGGTGCAGGCCGCACTGCGCATCAACGGCGGCCTTGATGGCCTGGGCCCTGGCCGACACGCGCTGGGGCCTGATCGTGCGCATGGCGGGCGACAGCAGCGATGCCGCCCGGGCGCTGGGTTACTCGGTGAACAAGGTGCGGGTGCTGGCCACCATGGCCGGTGGCTTCATTGCGGGGCTGGGTGGGGCGTCCTTGTCGCTGTACTACCCGGGCAGTTGGAACGAAGGCTTGTCCAGTGGCCAGGGTCTGATCGCCGTGGCGCTGGTGATCTTTGCGCGCTGGCGGCCCATGGCCTGCCTGGGCGCGGCCTTGCTGTTTGGCGGCGCGGGTGCCTTGGGCCCGGCGCTGCAGTCGGTGGGCATCGGCTGGGGCTACCACCTGTTCAATGCCATGCCCTATGCCTTGACCCTGTTGATCCTGGTGTGGACCTGCAGCCCCAAGCGTTCCTTGCAAGGTGCGCCGATGGAGCTGGGTGTGTCACGTTGAGTGGGTGATCGGTAGAGGAGCGTGTGATGAGTGGACTCAGTGGCTTGAACAAGTCGCCATCGGGCATGGTGATCGGCATGGTGCAGTTGCAGCTGCCGGTGGTCGAGACCCCGACGCAGCTGGCGGCACAGACGCAACGCATCGTGGACATGGTGGGCAAGGCCCGGCGCAGCTACCCGGGCATGGACCTGGTCGTGTTCCCCGAATACGCCTTGCATGGCTTGTCGATGAGCACGGCAGAAGAGCTGATGGTGGCCCTGGATGGCCCCGAAGTGGCAGCGTTCAAGGCGGCCTGCGTGGCGCATCGGATCTGGGGTTGCTTTTCGATCATGGAGAAGAACCCCCACGGCAACCCGTACAACACCGGCCTCATCATCGATGACCAGGGCGTGCTTCAGCTGTACTACCGCAAGTTTCACCCCTGGGTGCCTGTCGAGCCCTGGGAGCCCGGCAACATGGGCATCCCCGTCATCACGGGCCCCAAGGGCGTGAAGATGGCGCTCATCATCTGCCACGATGGCATGTTCCCCGAGATGGCGCGGGAGTGTGCCTACAAGGGTGCCGAGCTGATGATCCGCACCGCGGGTTACACCGCACCCATCCGGCATGCCTGGGCCATCACCAACCAGGCCAATGCCTTCCAGAACCTGATGGCCACGGCCAGCGTGTGCCTGTGCGGCAGTGACGGGACCTTCGACTCCATGGGCGAAGCCATGGTGTGCAACTTCGATGGCACCGTGATGGCCCAAGGCGGTGGTCGGCCGGACGAGATCGTGTGCGCTGAGATCCGGGTGGACCTGATTCGCGAGGCCCGACAGCACTGGGGCGTGGAGAACAACATCTACCAGCTCTATCACCGCGGCTATGTGGCGGTGAAGGGCGGGGCGCAGGATTGCCCCTACACCTTCATGCAGGACATGGTCCGAGGGCAGTTCAGCCTGCCCTGGGAGGCCGATGTGGTGCACACGGATGGCCAGTCCTGCGGCTTCCCGCCACCTGATCGCACCTTCATCGGCAACGAGCCCAATTTGTTGGAGGCGTCCGAGCCCCCAGCTTCATCTGTCCCCGCTGCCATCAAGGAGGCCGCATGACGACTTATGTGAATGCCCAACCCTATGCCTGGCCCTACAACGGTGACCTGCGCACCAGCAACACGGCCCTGATCATCATCGACATGCAGACGGACTTCTGCGGCGTCGGCGGGTATGTGGACAAGATGGGTTACGACATCTCGGCCACGCGCGCGCCCATCGAGCCGATCAAGGCCTTGCTGGCCGTGGCGCGGCAGGTGGGCATGCTGGTGATCCACACGCGCGAAGGCCATCGGCCCGACCTGAGTGATTTGCCGGCCAACAAGCGCTGGCGCTCGCGGCAGATCGGCACCAACGGCATCGGCATCGGTGATGAGGGGCCTTGCGGCCGCATCCTGGTGCGCGGCGAGCCGGGCTGGGACATCATCCCCGAGCTGTACCCGATCGAGGGTGAGCCCATTGTGGACAAGCCGGGCAAGGGCTCGTTCTACGCGACCGATCTGGAGCTGATCCTGCGTACCAAGGGTATCGAGAACATCATCCTCACAGGCATCACGACCGATGTGTGCGTGCACACCACCATGCGTGATGCGAATGACCGCGGCTTCGAGTGCGTGATGTTGACGGATTGCACGGGGGCGACCGATCCAGGCAACCATGCGGCTGCGTTCTCGATGATCAAGATGCAGGGGGGGGTGTTTGGAGCGGTGTCGGATTCGAAGGCGGTGATCAAGGCGCTGCAGGCGCTTTGATGTGGTCCGGAGTGTGTGGACATGACCTTTTTTGAACGCTCCGCTCAGGGTGCTGCTTTGGTTGAGCAGGCCATGTGGTGCGGGTGGCCGACGCCGCTCATGCCAGGGGGCAGAGCCCCTGGCGCTCGCCATGCACAAACAGTCCTCAGGACTGTTTGTGTCGGGGCTCTCTCCTCCGCCCAGGCTGCGCCTGGTCTCCCCCTTTACTTCGCTGCGCTGTCCGCCCGAGCCTCTCAGCTACGGAACGCTCTGGCAGCGCCTTCGCTACGCGAAGGCCAGGGAAGCTGCAGCGGCGCTAGCCGCTGCAGCTTCCCCTCCCACCCACAACGCGGTGTGAGGGGTAGACCACTGGGGTGCATGGCGAAGCGAAGTAAAGGAGGAGGAATGGGCTTTGCCCATTCCGGGGGACATGAGCGGAGCCGTGTGCCCCAGTGGTATGCCCCGTCTTCACCGCACCACCTCCTCCCAACCAAACTCCTTACGCACCACACCGCAGCTGGAGGACGCTACGCATGACCGCCCCCCTCGACCCC
>JACPOH010000276.1 GCA_016185075.1 Aquabacterium sp.
CTTGACAAAATCAAAGGACCAGCAATGAGCGCACTATTTTCAATGCCCATCTCCTCAGAAATTCTGTTGAGCGAAGAAATCGCCACTATTACAGGATGCTCAAGAAAAGCAGATCAGATTGAGTGGTTAAAAAATAATAATTGGCGCCACTACAAGAACAAGGCTGGAGAGCCAATTGTCGGACGGCTGTACGCAAGACTCCAGCTATCTGGAATTCAACACTCCTCGAAAGATTTCGACTGCGGAGCGCCGTCATTCAACTTGATCAAGTGATATGAGACCAAAATCCACATCCAGGGACTTGCCCCCTCGCATGCTCCGGAGGAAGAAGAAACTCAAGAGCGGAGCAATTTGGGTCTCTTACTACTACAACGGTCGCAACGACAACGGGCAGCGCACTGAAATACCACTAGGTTCGGACCTCAACGAGGCGAAGAGAAAATGGGCAGAATTCGAATGCAAGCCAGCACCAATCGAGACAGGTTTACTCAAGTTCATTTTCAAAAAATATGAGCAAGAAATAGTCCCAACCAAGGCACCACGCACCCAGATCGACAATGGCTGGTGCATGAACAACCTACGCCCGGTGTTCGAAAACTCTCACATTGACAGCATCACACCGCAGCACATAGCCCTTTATCGCGACAAACGCTCCGCCAAAGTTAGAGCCAACCGCGAAATCGCTTTATTCAGTCACATATTTAATCTGGCGCGCGAATGGGGATATACAAAGAATGAAAATCCGTGTCGAGGCGTGCGCAAAAATAAAGAAAAGCCGAGGGACTACTACGTGAGTAACGAGACATGGAAATCAGTCTACGAGGCAGGGGCTACAGAACTGCAGGATGCAATGGATCTGGCATACCTCACCGGCCAGCGTCCAGCAGATGTTCTCAAAATGTCGTTCTCTGATATCCGTGACGGCGCCCTCGAAGTCGTTCAGGGCAAAACCGGGAAAAAGATGCGAATCGTTTTGAAGTTCAAGGATGGAACTGACAGCGAACTTGGAATGCTCATCGAACGCATCAAGTCACGCCCCAGAAAAGTCACCAACTTGAAAATCATCGCGACAGCAGCCGGCCAGCCGCTGAACAAGGGCACATTGCGCATCAGGTTTGACAAGGCCCGGCTGGATGCCGCCAACAAGGTCCTGTTGGAAGCCACTGACGCCACGATGCAAGAGGCTGAAGCCTTCGCCGCGCGAATCCGAGCCTTCCAGTTCAGAGACATCCGCCCCAAAGCCGCAAGCGACATCCAGGACCTCTCAGCCGCATCGGCCTTGCTTGGCCACACCGAACAGGAGATCACACGCAAGGTCTACATCCGCAAGGGCCCGGATGTGAACCCAACGCGATGAACCTGCGAACACAGTGCCCGGCGAGTCAGAGCAACTGTTTGCCACACGTTGTGTGGCGGAGACGGTGAGATTCGAACTCACGGAGGGGATAAGCCCTCGGCGGTTTTCAAGACCGCTGCCTTAAACCACTCGGCCACGTCTCCAACGACATCATTTTTCAAGGGGTTGCGGAGATGATGCGGAGATGCGGAGACGCAACCCTTTACCAATCAACCACTTAGCCATGCTTACCCCGGTTTTCAAGACCGGTGCCTTAAACCGCTCGGCCACACACCCTGAAGCTCGTTATTGTAGTGGCTTTGTTGGCGTTCAGCCCTTGCCAGGCTTTTGCGCCTGAGGGCAGTCGATCTGGATGAGCTCACGCGTCGCGCCGTCGATACGCACGGCAGACAGCCGGCCACCCCAGACGCAACCGGTATCGAGGGCCAACAGGTCGTCTCGGTTGATGAGGCCCAGGGTCGACCAATGGCCGAACGCCACCGGCGTGCCCTGGGTGCGGCGCCCCGGTACGTCGAACCAGGGCATGAAGCCCTCGGGGGCACCGTCGCTGCCGTCCTTCGTCGCAAATTCCATGGTGCCGTCAGCCGAACAGAAGCGCAGGCGCGTCAGGCTGTTGACCACGCAGCGCCAGCGGGGCACGCCCTGCAGGCTGTCGTCCCATCGCTCCGGCTCGTTGCCATACATGCGGGTAAGAAACTCGCCGACATCGGGCCCGGCCAGCATCGCCTCGACTTCACGGGCCAGTGCCACGGTCTGGGTCGCATCCCACTGAGGCACGACACCCGCGTGCACCATCAGCCAGCCATGCTCGAACACAGCCAGCCGCTGCTGGCGGATCCAGCCCAGCCAATCCTCCCGGTCTGGCGCATGCAGGATGGTGTCCAGCGTGTCGCTGCGGTGCGGTTTGCGCACACCATGGGCAACGGCCAGCAGGTGCAGATCGTGGTTGCCCAACAGACAGGTGGCCGCGTTGTCCAGCGCGCGCAAACGGCGTAACACGCCCAGCGAGTCCGGCCCCCGGTTGACCAGATCGCCCAGCACGTAGACGTGGTCGCGGGAGGGGGAGAAATCGATGGTCTGCAGCAAGCGCTCGAACGGGCTGCAACAACCTTGCAGGTCGCCAACTAAATAAATCATGGAACGGATTCTGCTACGCTTATGGGCCCTTTACAGACGGCCCGGCCAAGGCATTGCCAAACGCGGCGCCACACATGGAACTTGCTCTCCTGTTTTTCCTGACCCTGCTCAACGGCTGTTTCGCCATGTCGGAGATGGCACTTGCCGCCAGCCGCAAGGCACGCCTGCAAGTCATGGCCGAAACCGGCGACGTGGGCGCCCAGACCGCCATCGAGCTTCACGATAACCCGACGCAGTTCCTGTCCACCGTCCAGATCGGCATCACCTCCACGGGCGTGCTCAACGGCATTGTGGGTGACGCGGCTTTCTCCGAGCCACTCGCGCACTGGCTGCAGGCCCATCTGGCCTTGCACGAGCGTGCCGCTGCCATTTCTGCCACCGGCATCGTGGTGCTCATCATCACCTTCGTGACCATCATCTTCGGTGAACTGGTGCCCAAGCGGGTCGGCCAGCTCTACCCTGAGACCGTGGCACGGCTGGTGTCGCAGCCGATGATGTGGTTGTCTCAGATGACCAAACCCTTCGTGCGCCTGCTGGCCGCTGCCACCGTGGGGATACTGAAGCTGCTGGGCATCAAGGACAACGGCAGCCGCAGTGTGACGGAAGAAGAGATTGCAGCCCAGCTTGAAGAAGGCCTGGACGCTGGCGTGATCGAAGCACACGAGCACCAGATGGTGCGCAATGTGTTTCGCCTCGATGAGCGCCAGATCGGCTCGATGATGATCCCGCGCAGCGACATCGCCTGGCTCAACATCGACGCCCCCATGGCAGACAACCTGGCCACCATCGCCGAGCACGGCTTCTCGCGCTACCCGGTATGCCGCGGTGGGCTGGACGACGTGGTGGGCGTGGCCACGGCCCAGCAACTGCTGCATCAACTGACCCAGCATCAGGCCAATGACCTGAGCGAAGGCCTCATGCCCGCCGTGTTCGTGCCCGAAACGCTCTCGGGCATGGAGCTGTTGGAGCACTTCCGTGTCTCTGACACGCAGATGGTGTTCGTGGTCGATGAATACGGTGAGGTGCAAGGGGTGATCACGCTGCGTGACGTCCTGGAGGCCATCACCGGCGAGTTCACGCCCACGGAATCAGAGGATGCCTGGGCCATCCAGCGCGAGGATGGCTCATGGCTGATCGATGGTCTCATCCCCGTGCCCGAACTGAAGGACCGCCTGGAGATGAAGGCCCTGCCCGATGAGGACCGTGGCCGCTACAACACCCTGGCCGGCATGGTGATGCTCTTGCTGGGCCGTTTGCCTGAGACGACGGACGCGGTCGAATGGGAGGGCTG
Organism: Aquabacterium sp.; assembly: GCA_016185075.1. Taxonomy (GTDB): domain Bacteria; phylum Pseudomonadota; class Gammaproteobacteria; order Burkholderiales; family Burkholderiaceae_C; genus Aquabacterium. The sequence continues at coordinate 3,786 of JACPOH010000276.1, forward strand.
GCGCTTCGAGGTGGTCGACATGGATGGCAAGCGCATCGACAAGGTGCTCGCCAGCCGCATGCAGCAGCACCATCACTGATCATGGCCGGCTGCGTCGCCGGTCTGGCGGCCGTGGCCTGACCGCACTTGCATGGCAGAAGGCTGATCCCAGTAACGATGATGGCTTGGCCGCCAGCATTGCCCCAGGGCAGGCAAAGCCCCTGACGCTGCGCCGTCAGTCCCGGCTGCCGCCCCATCACGCGCCTCGGTCGACCAGACGAAAGCACCGCAAGCCGGTGTGGCCACCCAGTTCATGGACATGGCTGCGTACCGAGCCAGAACGGGTGCCGAGGGGTGACCATAGCGGTTGCGGCGCCCCACCTGGATCACCACCTGCCGGGGCTGCACTGCCCGCAAAAAACCGGCGGTGGATGAGGTTTTGCTTCCGTGGTGCGCGGCCACGAGCACGGTGCTGCGCAAGGCCTGAGGGTCATGGGCCACGAGGGCGGCCTCCTGCTCAGCCTCGATGTCACCGGTCAGCAGCGCACTGTGCTCACCGGGCCCCTTGGCGCTCACCTTGAGCACACAGGACATGGCATTGGGCACACGTGCTTCTCGGCTTGCATAGTCTTGTGGCCAGGGGTGCAACACCTCGAAGTGCACACCATCCCATTGCCATTGCTGGCCGGCCTGACAAGGCAAGTGGGGGATGGCCGTGCCAGCCACGTCAGACTGATGCCGCAAGGCGTGCGACTCAAGCAGAGAACTGTGCAAGCGGGCCACGGGCATCTGGCCCATGATGGCCATCGCGCCACCGACATGATCGGTATCCTCGTGGCTGATCATCAGGGTATCCAGCCTGTTGACACCCAGCGCTCTCAAAAGCGGGAGCAAGGTCCTGTCACCCGCATTGGTCTGCTCGCCAATGCGTGGCCCGGTGTCGAACAACAAGGTATGGCCGGCGGTGCGAACCAGAACCGCCGTACCCTGCCCCACATCGGCCGCAATCAATGAGAAATGGCCTGGTTTCGGCGCGGGCAAGAGGTGCCAGCCTTGAGGCAGATGCAGCAATGGCAGTGCAAAAGGCAGCAGGCCCAGGCGCCAGCGCCAGTGCATCGGAACGGCCAGGGCCGCGCCGGCCAGCACGGCAAACAGCGACACCCACCAGGGCAACACGGGTGAGCTTGCCATCACCGGCCACGCATGGACCAGCGACGCGACCAGCCCCATCAGGCTCTGGATCACCCAGGCACCGGCATCCCAGCAAGGCGCCCACAACACGCCCAGCAGCGCCAGTGGCGTGATGCCGATCGTGAAGACCGGGATGGCGATGAGGTTGACCAGCAGGCTGCTGAGCGAAGCCTGCTGAAAAACGACCAGGCTCAAGGGCGTCAGGGCCAGGGTGATCAGACACTGGATGCGCACCAGCTCACGCGCCCCGGCCCAGACGCTGGCCAGCCAGCCCAGGATGCGCCCGCGCCAGGATGGCAAGGGCGTGACCCCGGCCGACACGGCCAACTGGCGGGCCCTCGGCGCAGCCATGCCCGCCGACAACAAGACCCCCACAGCCACGTAGGACAACCAGAACCCGGCCTGACGTATCGCCCAAGGATCCAGCACTGTCAGCCCCACAGCACTGCCCATCCAAACCAGCGGCCATGGCCAACGTCGGCCAATCGCCCGCAAGCCGCACACGATGGCCATCATCCACACGGTGCGCTGAGCCGGCACGCCCCACCCCGCCAGCACCGCGTACAAGGTGCTGGCGCACAAGGCGGCCCACATGGCCACATCGGGCGCAGGCCACCAGTGCACGCCCCGGGGCCAACGGGACCACAGGCTGCGCACGATCCAAGCCGCCATCCAGCCGAACATGGCAATGTGGGCACCGCTGATGCTGATGAGGTGGGTGATGCCGGCCTGGCGAAACAAACCCCAGTCTTCTTGTTCAATGGCCGATTGATCCCCCACGGACAATCCTGCCAGGATGCCCGCTGCACGCCGGTCAGGGACATGCGCGGCGATCGCGGCACGGATGCGCTGGCGCAGACGGTCCATCACACCTTGCCAGGGCCGTTCGGCCTGATCACTGATGCGGCGTGCGCCCCGCCCGTTTCCCGCGCCTTTTGCCTGCACGCTGCCCACCGCCCGGACGCCGCGCTCGAAGTAAGCCAGCGTCCCATCCCAGGCGCCCGGGTTGGACTGCCCATCGGGCGCATGCAGTTGCGCCACCACCTGCCAGCGCTCGCCTGCTGCGGGCACCACACCTTCTTGAACAGGCATGCGCAAACTCAGGTGCCTCGGCCAGTCCCGGGCCATGGCCACCGCATCCAGGCCCTGTGGTGGCAACCACTGGATCACCCGGGCATCCAGCAAAACCCCGCCTGGCACAGCTTGCGGCAGGCCCTCCACCTGCACGATGGCCGCCACCGGCTTGTCCACCCACGCATCGGGAACGGCATCCTGCAGGCGGGTGCTCGCACGCCAGGAAGTGGAAGACCAGGCCAGGGCCGACACCGCCAATGCACTCACGGCCAGCCACGCCCACCACACGCCGCGCCGCCATCGCGCCAGGGTGAGCCGGGGCCGGCGCCTCACCCCAAGCAGGGCCCTCAACGCGGCCCCCTCGGCCGCCATCTGCCAGAACACCCCCGCCAGCCAGGCTCCCGCCCAAAGCAGCCACACCCCCATGCCTGCCACCCACCTCTTTTTTTGTTGCCACCTCTGTCAATGGTTGCGGCATTGTGTTGAGCGCATCAAACGGCAGCAAGCACCCCGATTGGGGCCGATGAACGGGGGATGGACAAGACACCGCACCATCTGGTCCTGCGCACGGAAAGCGGCCCGTGCGAAGGCATTCAACGCCATCACCCGGGCCTTGCGTCAGCTCGCAAACCGGGCTTCAGGCAGACGGTGTAGCATTCCGCTTCAAGCCATCATCCGTGGCATCCACTCACACTCGAACCCTCGCTGACCATGTCGATCGAACAACGCCTCCAAGACCTCGGCATCACCCTCCCCCCTGTGTCGGTGCCCGCTGCCGCTTATGTGCCCTTCGTGCGCACCGGCAACCTGGTCTTCCTGTCCGGCCACATTGCCAAGAAAGACGGTCAGGTCTGGGTCGGCCAATTGGGCAAGAACCTGACGACGGCCGAGGGCAAGGCTGCTGCGCGCGCCGTGGCCATTGACCTCATGGGCACACTGAATGCGGCCGCCGGCGGCCTGGACAAGGTGGTGCGCATCGTCAAGGTCATGAGCCTGGTCAACAGCAGCCCGGACTTCACCGAACACCACCTGGTCACCAATGGCTGCTCGGAACTGCTGGGCGAGGTCTTCGGCGAAGCTGGCGTGCATGCCCGCAGCGCTTTCGGCGTGGCGCAAATCCCCTTGGGTGCCTGCGTTGAAATCGAACTGATCGCCGAAGTGCGTTGAGCCCCGTCATGGCCAAGTTGTCACCGCGTCTCGCACTGAGCCTCATGGGCCTGGCCTGTGGCGTGTCCGTTGTACTGGCGCTGGTCGCCCAGCACAAGTTCGGCATGGAGCCTTGCCCCTGGTGCATCCTGCAACGCATGATCTTCATCGTGCTGACGGTGCTTTGTCTGGTCGCCTCAGCCATGCCAACCGCACTGCCCAGGCGCGTGCTGTCGGCGGTGGCGCTGCCTTTGACGATCGGCGGCATCGCGGCCGCCCTGTGGCAACACTTTGTCGCAGCCAAATCCGCATCATGCGCCCTCACCCTCGCTGACAAGGTCATCACCTTCGTTGGAGCCGATACACGCTGGCCCGATGTCTTCGAGGTGCGTGCCTCGTGCGCCGATGCCGCGGCCAGCGTGCTGGGCGTGCCCTTCGAGTTCTGGAGCCTCGCCCTCTTTGCCGTGGTCGGCATGGCCCTGCTCTACAGCATCGTCACCCCCAACCGCCGTGCTTGATCAAGACCCGAGCCTGCCCACCGCGTTGCTGGACTTTCCGGCGACTGAGGGGCAGGATGGCCCGCGTCGACGCTTGCGATTTGATCGACCTGTGCACTGGCTGGTGGCCCATGACCCCACACAGGTGCCCGGCTTGCTGGATGCGGCCCATGCGCACGCCAAGGCCGGCCGCTGGTGCGTGGGCTGGGTCGCGTATGAAGCCGCACCGGGCCTCGACCCTCACCTGCCCGTGAAGGCCTTGCCACCTGGGCAGCCCTATGCCGTGTGGGCCGTGTTTGACCATGCCGACCCATGGGATGGCAGCGAGGTGCTGCCCGCGCCGGCGTCGCTGTGGCCGTATTTCCTGGCGCTGCGCCGCAGTCAACCCAATGGGTACGGCCTGATGCTGGATGCGCGGGCCGCCTGCCGCGCGCCCGGCGCCGTGCTGAGCGTCTCACCCGAACTGTTCTTCGATTGGGATGGCCACACCCTGACGACGCGCCCAATGAAGGGCACCGCCGCGCGGGGCCTGGACGCCCAGGCTGACGCCGAGGCGGCCGCGCACCTGCGCAGCAGCGTCAAGGAGCGCGCCGAGAACCTCATGATCGTGGACTTGCTGCGCAATGACCTGTCCCGCGTGGCCGAGGTAGGCAGTGTGAAGGTCCCGTCGCTGTTTGACGTACAGGCCTTGCCCACCGTGTGGCAGATGACCTCGACCGTCACCGCCCAAAGCCGGGCGGGTGTTCGGCTCAGCCAGGTCTTTGCCGCGCTGTTCCCATGTGGCTCGGTCACCGGTGCGCCCAAACGGCAGGCCATGCATCACATCGCGCGGCTGGAGCGCAGCGCACGTGGCGTGTACTGCGGTGCGGTCGGCGTGATGGCGCCGCGCGGTCGCGTCACGTTCAACGTGCCCATCCGCACGGTGTGTGTCCACACGCCACCACCGCCCGCGCCGTGGTCGGCCCATTGCGGCATCGGCAGCGGCATCACGCTGGATGCCACCGCCCCGGGTGAGGTGGCCGAATGGCGCGCCAAGAGTGCGTTCCTGCATCGCGCAGATGAGCCCTTCCACCTGCTCGAATCGCTGCGCCTGGACGCTGGCCAGATCGCCCGCCTCGCGCACCATCTGGCGCGGCTGCAAGGCAGCGCCCACCACTTCGGTTGGGGCTGGGACGCCAGCTGGCTGGCGCGCACCCAGGCCGCGCTGGATGCCGTGGCGCAAGCGCACCCACAAGGCGTGTACAAGCTGCGCTTGCTGCTCGATGAAAAAGGGCATGTCGATGTACAAGCCTCGCCGCTGAGCGGCCCGGGCAGCATCGCGCAGAACACGCCGCCGGCCGACGACACGGCTGCCTTGCAGGTCGTACTGGCCACCCGCCCCATGCCCGATGCCGATGACTTCATCCGGCACAAGACAACACGGCGGCAGGCCTACGCCGGCTTCGCGCCTCACGAGGGCGCCTTTGACACCCTGCTGTTCAACCGCTCCGGCGAACTCACCGAGTTCACCATCGGGAACCTGGCGATGAAGCTGGATGGCCGTTGGTACACACCAGACCTCCGGGCCGGCCTGCTGCCCGGTGTGATGCGGGCCAGTTTGCTCGCCCAGGGCCTGCTGCAGGAGCGCCGGCTGACCCTGGACGATCTGGCCCAGGCGCAAGGCATCGCCCTGCTCAACAGCGTGCGAGGCTGGCTGCCCGTGAATCTGGCGCGCGCGAGTAGCTAAAAAGCGCAGCGGCAGGCGTCCCGGCCCCGGATCACCCATTTAACAGCATGGCCAATGCGCACAAACCGGGCTTATTGCGCACAATAAATACCGATCAGTCACTTTTAGACCGATCAGTATCTTAATCAGCCACTAGGAGCCCTCCCATGTTCAAGTTGGCCCGCCTTTCCAACCCCGTGCTGCGCCGACTGACGCAGGCTGTCGCGGCTACCTCGATCCTGATGGCCATTGCGCCCGCTCAAGCTGCCCCCGTCAATCTGGGCGCCTACCTCAGCTGCCGTCACACCCAGCTGACCGAATTCCCGGGGACCATCGTTGACGCTGCCCTGGCCACGCCCCAGCTGAGCACGCTGGTCTCCCTCGTGGTGGCGGCAGACCTGACAGGCCCGCTGTCGGGCAAGGGCCCGCTGACGGTGTTTGCCCCCACCAATGACGCGTTCGCCAAGGTACCTGGCCCGCTGCTCGACCTGATTGGCAGCGACCCCAAGCTGCTGACCAAGGTGCTCACCTATCACGTGACCTCTGGCCAGGCCGACCCACGCCGCAGCCTCATCCAGAGCCAGGTGACCACCCTGCAGGGGCAGACCCTGTTCCTGGCCTATGACGCCGACGGCGCATCGGTGAACCAGTCTGTCGCCACCTGCAAGGGCGTCAAGACCACCAACGGCACGGTCTGGCTGATCGACAGCGTGCTGCTGCCACAATTCAAGTGATCCGCCCCGTCTGAGTGCTTGCATGCCTGCAGCGCGAGCGGGGTTTCCCGCCGCGTTGCACGGCCGCGTTCTGCGGCGGCCGCACACTGTCGGCTTTTCTCATTCGCGACCACACCCATGAGACTGCTGCACACCATGCTGCGCGTTGGCAACCTCCAGCGCTCGATCGACTTCTACACCCAGGTGATGGGCATGACCTTGCTGCGCACCACCGATCGCCCGGAGCAGCAATACACGCTGGCCTTTCTGGGCTACGGGCGCAACCCTGAACACGCCGAACTGGAGTTGACCTACAACTACGGCGTCGAGCAGTACGAGTTGGGCACGGCCTACGGCCACATTGCCGTGGGCGTGCCGGACGTGGCCGCCACCTGCGAGGCCGCGCGCGCCAGACTGGCCACTTTGGGCGGCGCGATCACGCGGGAGCCCGGCCCCATCAAGGGTGGCAACACGGTGATCGCCTTCATCACGGACCCCGACGGCTACAAGATCGAACTCATCGAGCGGCCCGAACAGGCCACCGAGCTGAACTGAACGGCGCCATCACGCCTGCCCTGGCTGAGGCAAGTTGAAGGCGGACACCGCCTTCATCAAGGCCTGCGCCTGCCCCTTGAGTGACGCCGAGGCCGCCGCCGTCTGTTCGACCAAGGCGGCATTGTCTTGTGTCGCGCGGTCCAGGTCCTGAACCGACAGCCCGATCGCCTCGACACCCGCGCTCTGCTCCCTGGCCCCCACAGCGATCTCCGACAGAAGGCGGTTCATGCGCTGCGCATTGGCCACAATGTGGCTCATGGTCTGGCCAGCGCTTTCGACCACGCTCGTGCCACTGCTGACGCGCGCCACGCTGTCCGTGATGAGTGCATTGATCTCATGCGCGGCCGAGGCACTCCGCTGGGCGAGCGCACGAACCTCGCCCGCCACGACCGCAAAGCCCCTGCCTTGTTCGCCAGCCCGCGCAGCCTCGATGGCCGCGTTGAGTGCGAGGATGTTGGTCTGAAACGCGATGCCATCGATCACCGTGATGATGTCGGCGATCTTGCTCGAGGCATGCTGGATGTTCTGCATGGTGTCCACGACCTGGCTGATCACGCCGCCACCCGCCTCGGCCACCGCCGCATTGCCGCGCGCCAGCGTCGCGGCCTCCAGGGCATGATCGGCCGTTTGCCTCACCGTCACCGCGATCTGCTCCATGGATGAGGCCGACTCCTCCAGATTGGACGCCGCGCGCTCCGTGCGAACCGACAGGTCGTTGGACCCTGAGGCAATTTCGCTGCTGGAGTGCACGATGGTCTCCGCAGCGTCCCTCACTTCACGGACGACGCATCGCCATGACCGTTGCATGTCTGAAATGCTGTGCATCAGGCTCGCCGCTTCGTCACGTCCCCATGGCTGCGGGTGTGTGGTCAGATCGCCCGAGGTCATGGCCGTCAGGTGTTGACGCACTTCCTCCATGCCGCCCCGAGTGACCCGGTAGAAACACAGCAACAGGTAAAAAGCGAGCAGCACGCACAAACCGGTCAACCCATTGACCCACGCGCGAGCCGAACCCAGTTCGGCTTGCCGGTGGGACAGCATGCCATCCAGTTCGTTCATGCCCAGGTGGGACAAGGTATCGGCCGCGGCCATGGTCTCTGCGCTGGCCTCCAGCATGGGCTGGGTGCTGGTCGGCATCGGGCGCCCTTGCACCAGATCGTCTGCGATGCGGACCAGCCCCGACGACGCGCGCTGGAGTGCATCCAGCGGTACGCGAGACAAGAGCCCGGGCACCTCCCTGGCGGCCTTGCCCAGCGACACCTCCAGTTGCGCCACCCGGCGTGACACCGCCTCACTTTCGCGGTCGATGGCCACCAGATCCTGTGTGCTGGCGCGCCCGCTGCGAATAACGCGCGCCAGCAGCGCCCGCAGCCGACCGGCACACCAGATGAGATCGGGCGAGGCGATCAGCGCGGCGTCCATCACGTAGTAGCTCGCAAAGGCAGGGTCCAAGGCCAGGTTGGACTTGTCGACGATCACATCCAGCAAGCTGGCCTGGGCCCTCAAGGCCCCCGTGTTGGGCGGCACATCGCGCATGGCGCCAGACAAGCCCTCCATGGCCTCGCCTGCAAGCAGGTCCGCACCGTGGCGTTCGTGGGCCTGACGCACCTGTTGCCAGATCTGCTCGCGCTCCTGACGCAAGGCATCCAATTGCGAAGGCGAGTCTGCCGGCGGCCGGTCCATCAGCCCCAGCGCCTCTTCACGCAACAAGGCACCGCCCAGACTGATCAAGGGGCGGGCATACGCCACCCCCTGCCGCTCCAGCACCACGAAGTCCAGATCAGACTGTTTGCTGAGATTGAAAGACAAGCCCAGCACCAGCAAGGGCACCAGAAAGGCCAGCGACACGATGCAGGCCTTGCTCAGGAAGTTCAGCCGCCTGAATAGCCGAACACCGGGAGCCCAGATGCCGTGGTACCTGAAAAAAGCCAGCAAGGCTTCAACGCCACTCGAAGATGCCTGTCTTGCACGTGCGCGCGGCAAGACATGCCCCGCCCCTGATCCGAATGTGGAACGCATGGTGACCCCTTTTTTGAGCTGGCCGGGGGCTCAGGGGTGGAACCTGGTTCACGCGAACCCGCCCGGCCAACAAACGTTGAACGTGCAGGAATTTCAACAGGAATCAGGGCGACCGAAATTCTGAACAATTGGCCATTTACGCCGGACCATCTCGCACCAGAACAGGGTGCGCACAAAGAGTGTGCTCACCCAAGCTCGATCAACACATCTTGGTGCGTTTTCAGGGGCGCTGCGCCGCAATTCGGGGCGTTTCAACCTGCACATCACCACATTGGGCGCGATGGCGCAGCGCGTGGTCGATCAGCACCAGCGCCAGCATCGCCTCGGCAATCGGCGTGGCGCGGATACCCACGCACGGGTCGTGTCGGCCAAAGGTTTCCACCGTGGCAGGCTGCCCTTGCAGGTCGATGGACTGGCGAGGCGAACGGATCGAGCTGGTGGGTTTGATGGCGATCGCCACGCGCAAATCCTGGCCGGTCGAGATGCCGCCAAGCACGCCACCGGCATGGTTGGACGCAAAACCATCCGGGTACAGTTCATCGCCGTGCACGGTGCCGCGCTGGCTCACACTGTCGAAGCCGGCGCCGATTTCCACGCCCTTGACCGCATTGATGCCCATCATGGCGTAGGCGATGTCGGCATCCAGCTTGTCGAACAGAGGCTCGCCCAGGCCAACGGGCACCCCCGACGCCTCGACGATCAGCTTGGCGCCGCAGGAGTCACCGTCCTTGCGCAGCTCGTCCATATAGGCTTCCAGCGCCTCGATCTGGCTCACATTGGGCGCAAAGAAGGGGTTGTTGGGCACATGCTCCCACCCCTCGAAGGCGATGGGCACGGTGCCCAACTGCGTCATGCAGGCGCGGATCTCGGTACCGAACTGCTCGCGCAGCCATTTCTTGGCCACAGCGCCAGCCGCCACCATCGGCGCCGTCATGCGAGCGGAAGAGCGGCCACCACCACGCGGATCGCGGATGCCGTACTTGTGCCAGTAGGTGTAGTCGGCATGCCCCGGGCGGAAGGTCTGCAGGATGTTGCCGTAGTCCTTGCTGCGCTGGTCCGTGTTGCGGATCAGCAAGGCGATGGGCGCGCCGGTGGTTTTGCCTTCGTAGACGCCACTGAGGATCTCGACCGCATCAGGCTCGTTGCGCTGGGTGACATGGCGCGAGGTGCCGGGGCGGCGGCGATCCAGATCAGGCTGGATATCGGCCTCGGACAAGACCATGCCCGGTGGGCAGCCATCGATCACGCAACCGATGGCCGGGCCATGCGATTCGCCAAAGTTCGTCACCGTGAACAAAAGACCAAGGGTGCTGCCAGCCATAGCGCCAATTTCCGGGAATTCGAAAGCGTAAAGACCGCTATTGTCCCCCATCGGCCGACGCTGCGGCACCCTTCATGCGAAACGCCCGGCAGAACCGGGCGTCTTCCTGGTGTCAGACAGGCAAATCGACTTCAGAGCAGCGCGGGGCGCTCGCGCTCGGCCTCGTCCTCAACCGGCCAATCCCGGATGTAGGCCTTGAGCATGCGGTTCTCGAAGTCCTGACCGTCCACGACGGCCTTGGCCACGTCATAGAAAGAAATCACGCCCATCAGGGTTTTTTGCGTCATGACGGGCATGT
>JACPOH010000168.1 GCA_016185075.1 Aquabacterium sp.
TCCACGGCCAGTGTGCTGGCGGCTTACGGGGCCAGCGGCTACCAGCTGTCGTCGTTCATGATCCAGGGCTGTCTGGACTATCCCATCGTGGCCCGCTGCACCAAGGTCAGGGTGTCGTCCCTGGTTCGCGATGGAGCCGGCAACATCCAGGCCGTGTTCGAGAACGTGGCCAACTATGTGACCACCACCAGCAGTTGGTCGCTCGTGGGCAACGGCCGCCAGACCGCATGGGCGATCTATCCGGCATCCTGGCTGTTCCTCAATGGCGATGGCAGTGCCTTGTCCAGCTCGCCGAGCAACCCCAACCCAGGTCAGGGCGTGATGACGCTGATCCAGGCGAAGGATTCGGTGACCCCCCTGATCGCTGACGTCGTGGCGCCCTCTGGTACTGCACACTTCTACAACTGCAGCGCAGTCGCGGGTCCCATGTGTCTGAACAGCGCGTCGAGCCTTGGTTATGAAACGGGTGATGTGGTGTCGGATTACGTACTGGCCATCACCAACAACAGCTGGTTGGGCGTCACCGACGCGCGGCCGGGTTCGCGCTTCCAGATCACCACGAGCGGCATCGGTGTGGGCGAGACCAACAGCCTGATCCTCTCGGCCGACTTGCCTGTGACCACGAACCAGGCGGTTTACCCCGTGCCCGACGGGCTGTCGGCCAGCACGCCCTTGCTTCAGGCCGCCGTGACGGGCGGGCTGACCATCAGCTGGAATACCTGGGCCGCCGCCAACCCGGGCATGCGCGTGATCGAGGTGCGCACCGTCATCACCCGACCGGCGACCAATGCCCCTTCCAAGCAGGTGTTCACCATCAACCCGCTGAGCGCCACGCAGCTCACCATCCCGGCGTTTTCCAGCGTGCCCGGCGACGCCGTGGACTACGCTTTGTGGATGATCGCCCAGGACACCATGGGGCGGCGTTACATCACCAAGATTCTGGCGCTGTGAGGCTGCGGCGCTGAGCCGATGCGGCGGTTGGATGGCGCCACCCGCTTCACCCTGTCCGAACGGCGCGATCCCGGGCTGACACAGCTGTTGGCCTGAGGCATCAGCAATTCACCTCGTATACAGGGAACCGTTTGTGACGTAAAAAATGCCCGTGATTTCCCTCACGAATCAGAAAGGCATTGCCGTGAAGTACCGCACCGCCCTGACGGGCATCCTGTTGACGACCGTGTTGTCCGGGCCTGCCCTGGCGTATTCCGAGCTGGTGGTGTTTGGCGACAGCTTGTCCGACACCGGCAACCTGTTTGCCTTGACCGAGTCGGTCACGGGTACCGGGCAGCCGGGCGCACCTTATGTGGATGGGCGGTTTTCCAATGGGCCGGTGGCCGTGGAAACCATGGCCAGCAAGCTGGGGCTGCCTTTGACGGACTTCGCCTATGGCGGCGCCCAGACGGGGCTGGGCAACTACGGCGGAGCCAAACTCTATGGCACCGGTGTACAAGGCCAGGTGGGCATGTTCGCTGATGCCCTGGGTGGCGCGTCCGCCGATGCCGATGCCTTGTACGTGGTGTGGGCCGGGCCCAATGACTTCTTTGCGGGAGCCAACATGCTGTCCGGCAGCACGTCGACCACCGCGTCTACCAACCTGCTCAATGACATCAAGGGGTTGTACCAGCTGGGTGCACGCCACTTCTTTGTGCCCTTGATGCCCAACCTGGGGCTCACGCCGGCGTCCACGGCGGCCGAGGTGGGAACACCCGGCTACAAGGCCGCTGCAGCCCAGCGTTCATTCGAGTACAACCAACTGCTCACCACTGGCCTGGCGACCCTGTCGGCCAGCCTGGCTGGTGCGCAGATCCAGTCGTTCGACACCGCAGCGTTCATGGCCGAGCAGGCCGCCTTGCTGGGCGGACAAGGCTTCAACACCACCGACGCCTGTTTCAACAGCAGCGCCAAGACGGTGTGCGCCAACCCCGACAACTACCTGTTCTGGGATGGCGTGCACCCCACCGCCGCAGCCCACGCGCTCTTGGGTGAGGCCTTTGTGGCCGCTGTGCCCGAGCCTGCCACCGTCTGGAGCCTCATGCTCGGCCTGGGTCTGCTGGCCTGGGCGCGTCGCCGGGCTTGACCCCTCAGTCGTGGCCTGACACCCGCCCGCGCAAGCGCTTCACATCGGCCTTGGCCGCCTTGCCCTCCAGGCGCTTGCGTTGCGAGCTGCGCGTGGGCCGGGTGGCCTTGCGCGCCTTGGGTAGCACGGCCACGCTGTCCACCAGGGCTTGCAGCCGGGCGATGGCCTCGCCTCTGTTCTGCTCCAGGCTGAGGCTGCCCTGGGCCTTGATCACGACCACGCCCTCTGCCGTGATGCGCTGGTCGCTCAGCGCCAGCAGGCGCGCCTTGATGGCATCCGGTAGCGACGAGGCCGGGATGTCAAACCGCAGGTGCACCGCGTTGGACACCTTGTTCACGTTCTGCCCGCCCGCACCCTGGGCACGGATGGCGTTGAAGTCCATCTCGTCTTCGCGAAGGGGAATGAGGGCATCAGCCATATCGGGAACCGCTGGCGATCACTCGGGCCGGTCCAGCTTGGTGGACAGCATGATGGTCGAGAAGGTGTCGGTCACGCCTTGCACATTGCGGATGCGGTCGATCACGGCATCCAGCTCTTGCGTGGAGTCGGTCAGCAGCATGGCGCACAGGTCATAGCGGCCGCTGACCGAGTACAGCTTGGTGATCTCGTGGCGCTTGGCCAGCTCGCGCATCACGGTGGGCTCATGCCGTGACTCGATGGAGATCAGCACCATGGCGCGGATCACATTCGGCCCGCGCGTGCTGCTCACGCTCACGGTGTAGCCAGTGATCACGCCCATGTCCTCCAGCGCCTTCAGGCGCAATTGCGCCGTGCTGCGCGCACAGCCCAGGGCCTTGGCGATGTTGACCAGCGGCAGACGTGCATTGACCTTCAGCAACTCGATGAGCTGATGGTCCATCGCGTCCAGATTGGGCTTGAGGACGGGCTGCGTGGCAGCTTTGCGGGATGCTTTTGGCATATCGCCATTATCACTGTCAATCTGCATGATTGATAGTGAAGAAATCAGTCACTTTGCTTGTTTTCATCGGCGAGACGGCTGCCGATACTGAAAGTGTGGAGGGCGGTGAGCCCGCCCTCCCGATGCAGGAGAGCCGCCATGCCCATCACCATCGAAGCCCCTGTGACCCTGGTGTCCAAGCCTTGTTCGGCCACGCCGAAAAAGCTGCTCACCTGGGACGAGCTGCAAGCCTACGACCCTGAAAGCGAACCGTGGCAAAAGCAGTTCGCCCGCCGCTACACCCACCACCGCGAGCTGATGTGCGTGCTGCACAAGGTCGAAGATGTGGACGACACCGTCTACGCCAAATTCGCCATCGCCGTCACGCCCTACATGGCGCAGCTGATGGACCGCGACGACCCCAACTGCCCCATCCGACTGCAGTACCTGCCGTCCTTCCACGAACAGACCCGCCCAGGTTTTGCCACCATGCTCGACGAGCTGGGCGAGGAGCGCGACACCATCCCGGGGACCAGCGTGGTGCACCGCTACCCACGCCGCGTGCTCTTTCTGGTCAGCAACACCTGCGCCACCTTGTGTCGCTTCTGCACACGCAAGCGCATGGTGTCGCAGCCCACGGGCTCGGTGCACAAGGACGAGATCGAGGCCTCCATCGACTACATCGCCAGCAACAAGCACATCGAAGACGTGCTGCTGTCTGGCGGCGACCCGCTGACTTTCACCGACGAGAGGCTCGACGAGATCCTGGGCGCCATCCGCACGCGTGCCCCGCATGTGCGCTTCCTGCGCATCGGCTCGCGCATGGTGGTGCAGCTGCCCACCCGCATCACGCCTGAACTCTGCGCCGTGCTGGAAAAGCACCGCGTGCAGATGCTCAACATCCACATCAACCACCACAAGGAGATCACGCCCCTGCTGCGCCAGCGCGTGAAGATGCTGCAAAAGGCCGGGATCATGATGGGCCTGCAAAGCGTGTGCCTCAAAGGCGTGAACGACAGCGTGGAGGTCATGCGCGAGCTGTTCATGCAGGCCATCGAGATGGGCGTGCGCCCCTACTACGTGTACTCGACCGACATGGTCGAAGGCGCCCACCATTTCATCGTGGCGCACCGCCGCATGCTGGAGCTGTACGAAGGTCTGCGTGGCTGGATCAGCGGGCCGGCCGTGCCCACCTTCATCGTCGATGGCCTGGGTGGCCTGGGCAAGCTGCCCATCATCCCCAGCTACGTGCGTGAAGAAGCCTTGCCCGATGGCAGCGGCACCACCATCAAGTGCCGCAACTACGCCGGCAAGACCGTGGAGATGCCGGGCCTGGGCCAGAACTTCAGCCTGCCTTCTCAGAGCAATTGAAGCGGGAGGCCCATCATGCACAGCGCTGTCTCCCAGTCCGAGCGCCATGGCTGCCCCTATGGCACGCACCGCGTCATCCAGCCAGCAGGCGTGTTGCCGCAACCAGCCTGGCGCATCGACAACACGATGGCGATTTGCGACAACGAGATCCTCATCGATGTGGATGCGCTCAATGTCGACGCCGCCAGCTTCACGCAGATCAAGCAGGCCGCGCGCGGTGACGTTGACCGCATCGCCGCCAGCATCCTGGACATCGTGGGCCAGCGCGGCAAGCTGCACAACCCGGTGACGGGGTCGGGCGGCATGCTCATCGGGCGGGTGGCGGCCATGGGACCAGCCCTGCGTGACAGGACGGATCTGGCCGTGGGCGACAAGGTGGCCACCATGGTGTCCCTGTCCTTGACGCCACTGCGCATTGACGCCATCCACCGTGTCCATGTGGACCAGGACCAGGTCGACATCACCGGCCAGGCCATCGTGTTCGAAAGCGGCCTGTACGCCCGGCTGCCCGATGACATCCCCGAGAAGGTGGCCCTGGCCATCCTGGACGTGGCGGGTGCGCCGGCACAGACCGCGCGCCTGGTCAAGCCCGGTGACACCGTGGTCGTGGTGGGTGGCGGTGGCAAGTCCGGCACCTTGTGTGTGTACGAAGCCAGAAAGCGCGCCGGCCCGACGGGCTGCGTGATTGGCGTGTCGCCTTTCGAGAAAGATTGCGCCCGCATGCGCGAACTCGGCTGGGTGGACCATGCCTTGCAGGTGGATGCCAGCCAGGCCGTGGCCATGATGCAGGCGGTGGCCGAGGCCACGCAGGGCCGCATGGCCGATGTGGTGATCAACTGCGTGAACCTGCCGCACACCGAGATGGGCAGCATCCTGGCCACGAAGGACAGGGGCCGCATCTACTTCTTTTCCATGGCCACCAGCTTCACCGCGGCTTCGCTGGGTGCCGAAGGGGTGGGCAAGGATGTGGACATGCTGATGGGCAACGGCTACGCCAAGGGCAATGCCGACTACGCCTTGTCGCTGTTGCGCGAGTCGCCCACGCTGCGGCAGCTGTTCGAGACCTTGTACGTGTGAGGCCAGCCGTGCACGCCCTGTCTGCCCAAACGCCCCGCCTTGGCATGCCGATGGCCGAGCAGGCCGTGACCCCTCGCGCCTGCCCGATTTGGCAAGGCCTGCGCGTAAGCCGCATGCAAACCGTGTCGGTGATGGGCATGAGCAAGAACACGGGCAAGACGGTGTGCCTCAACCACCTGCTGGCCTGCGCGCTGCATGAGCGCGTCGCGGTGGGCCTGACGTCCATCGGCCGGGACGGCGAAGACCGCGACGAGGTGTTTGCCATCCCCAAGCCGCCGGTCCAGGTCACGCCAGGCTGCCTGGTGGCCACGGCCCGCGACACGCTGTTGCGGGCCAAGGTGCGCACCAAGCTCATCGACGGCAGCGGCATCAACAGCCCGATGGGCGAGATCTTGCTGGTCAAGGCCTTGGAGGCGGGCACCATGGAAGTGGCCGGGCCATCACGCA
>JACPOH010000112.1 GCA_016185075.1 Aquabacterium sp.
AAGCTGTCGCTGGGCACGGTGAAGAACTACGTGTCCACGATCCTGCTGGCCTTGGATGTGAAGTCGCGTTCGCACCTGATCAGCCTCTTCCGCTGACCCGGTGCGGATGCCTTGCTGAGTACGGCGGCCACGGCGTGACCTACCGCATTGCCCAGGACGCGGGGCCGAACGCGTCCGACCTGATCGCCGAGAGCAGCAGCCAGCAGCGCAACGACCTGTTGCTGGCGCAGATCCACGCCCTCTACAGCACCAACTGGTTCACCTCGGTGGGCGCCATCGTCACGGCGATGACCTACTGGGTGGCCTACCTCGCTTACACGGGGGATCGCCACGTGCTCGTCTGGGCGGCCCTGATCCACGTGACCCAGGCGGTGCGCATCTTCAATGGCTGGGCCTATGGGCGGGATGACCGGGCCTGGCAACGCATGCCGGTCTGGCGCGGACGCTTCATGGCCGGGCTGCTGGTCTCGGGGCTCGCCTGGGGCTCGGCGCCGCTGTTCGTGCTGCCCAGCCATGATCTGGCCACCGTGTGCCTGATGATGCTCGTGATGCTGGGCATGGGCTCGGGCGGCATCGGGGCCATCGTGGCCTACCGGCCCGCAATCTGGGCCTGGTTGCTGCCCTTGCTGCTGCCCCTGCCGGTGATGCTGTTGTGGTTCCAGCCGCCCTTGCACCACGCCCTGGCCATCTTCTCGCTGGCCTACCTCGGGGTGAACCTGGCTTTTGCCTTTGGCCAGAACGAGCTGCTGGTCAGGGCGCTGAAGGCCCAGTTCGACAACGCCGAGCTGGTGGCCCAGCTGCGCCACCAGATGACGCTGGCGGCCCAGGCCGACAAGGAAAAGAGCCGTTTCGTGGCCTCGGCCAGCCATGACCTGCGCCAGCCCATGCACGCGCTGGGCCTGTTCGCCAGCGCCCTGGAAAAGCGCCTGGCCGGCACCTCCGAGGCGCCGCTGGTGAGCAACCTCAACCGCTGCATCGAGTCGCTGGACCGCTCCTTCAACGCCATGCTGGCCATCTCCAAGCTGGACGCCGGCGTGGTGGAGCCGCAGCTGCAGTCCTTCCCGATCCGCGACGTGTTCCGCCGCCTGCACATGCACTTTGCCGGCCAGGCCGAGGGCGCCGGGCTGCACCTGCGCTTCAAGCCGGGCGGCAAGCACGTCACCAGCGACCCCCAGCTCCTGGAGCGCATCCTCAGCAACCTGATCCAGAACGCCATCAAGTACACCCGCGACGGCGGCATCGTCGTGGTGGCGCGCAACTCGGGGCCCAACGTCAACATCGAGGTCTGGGACACCGGCATCGGCATCCCCGAGGCCGAGCTGCCCCGTGTGTTCGACGAGTTCTACCAGCTGCACAACCCCGAGCGCGACCGCAACCGGGGTCTGGGCATGGGCCTGGCCATCGTCAAGCGCCTGGCCCTGCTGCTTGACCACCCGCTGACCGTGGCCTCCACCGTGGGCAAGGGCACCATGGTGCGCCTGACCGTGCCCCAGACCGACCTCAACGCCTTGCACGGCATGAACCTCGAAGCCGAAACCGTGCCCTCGCCGATCGGCAATGCCCGCACGCTGTTGTTCATCGACGACGAAGAAACCATCCGCGACAGCATGGCCTTGCTGCTGCGCGAGTGGGATTACGAGGTCCTGGTGGCCGGCAACATCAACGACGCGTGCCTGTTGGCGGCCAACCACCCCGAACCCATCCACGCGGTCCTGTCGGACCTGCGCCTGCGCAACGGCGAGGACGGGCTGCAGGCCATCAATGCCATCCGCCACGTGCTGGGCTACCAGATCCCGGCCGTCCTGGTCACGGGCGACACCTCGCCGGAGCAGGTCAAGCGGGTGCACGACAGCGGGCACCGGGTGCTGTTCAAGCCGGTTTTGCCCAAAGAGCTGTTTTCCATGTTGCGGCAGCTGTCCTGAGGCGCGACCCCGTGGTCCTGGGGGCGCCTACCCCTAGGCCTTGGGGGATCGTCACCTAGGTCACTTGCCCGAGTGTGAACTATTTCATAGTCTGCACCTTTTGCTGTGCTTTTGAGGGGAGCCCGGATGCCGCGGCGAACACTGTTTCATTCAGCCAGGCGGCCTGCGGGCCTCCTGACCACCCTGACGCTGGCCGTGTTGACGCTGGCCAGCGGGGCCGCCTTTGCCCAGGTCGGCAGCGACCCCGAGGGGCGCCAGACGGCCCAGGCCCTGCAGCGCGTGCGCGAGGCCACCCAGCCGCGCACCCTGGTCAACGAGGGCCAGACCTTGCTGGACCGCGATGTCATCAAGCTCGACGGCTACGCCTACTGTGGGCAGGCCACGAGCCTGGCCGAGCAAGGTGATTTCCGCCAGAGCATCCGTGCGGCCAGCAAGGCCCTGTACCTGGGCGAACGCGACAAGAAGCCCGATCTCCAGGCCCTGGCCCACCGCGATCTGGCCCTGGCTTACCTGTTCGCCGGCAAGGTCGACGAGGCCGAGCAGTACGCCCGCAGCGCCCTGCTGTTCCCCGGGGCCAGCCCCGAGCAGGTGCTCGCGCCCGCCCACAAGATCCTGGGGGATGTGGCCGCGCGCCGCGGCAACCAGGCCGGTGCCATCTCCGAGTACAACGAGGCCCTGAAGACGGCCAGCGAGCGCTATCGCCCGCAGATCCTCGTCTCCCTGGCCAACGCGCTCAACGCCTCCGGCCAGCCCAGGCAGGCCCTGCAGCAGCTCGACGCCATTGCGCCTGAGGCCCGTGTGGCACTGGGCAGTTTCTACCTGCGCAGCCGTGCCGCCGCCCTGCTGGCCGACGAGCAACCTGAAGCCGCCCTGGCCGTGTACGACCAGATCGCCACCGGCGACCAGACGGCCGACTCCGAATACCAGCGCCTGTGGGCCCTGGCGGGCGTGGGCAAGGTGCAGCTCAAGCGCGGCAACAAACCCCAGGCACTGGCCGCCTTCCTCAAGGCCACCACCCTGGCCAACAGCCTGCGCGCCAAGTTCCGCAGCGAGGAGTTCCGCACCGGCCTGTTCGGTGACCTGCAAGCTGTCTACGACCAGGCCCTGGCCCTGGCTGTCGAGCAGCGGGATTTCGTGACCGCCTGGAACCTGTCGGAAGACTCGCGCTCGCGCCAGTTGCTCGACTCGGTTCGTGGTCGAGCTGACGATGCCTTGGGTGGCCGCCTGACGCTGCCGCAACTGCAAAGCCTGCTGCGCCCGGACGAAGGTGTCCTGGAGTTCCATGCCGTGGGCGACCAGCTGGTGGTCTGGATGATCCGCGCCAACAGCTTCGAAGGCCATGTGCTGGCCCTGCCTCAGGCCACGCTGGCCCGCGAGGTCGACGAGTTCCGCCGCAGCATCATCGAGCGCAAGCGTGATGTCGAGGCGCAAGGCCAGGCGCTGTACAAGCAGCTGATGGCCGGGGTGAAGCTGGGCGAAGGCGCCCATGCCACCACGCGTCTGTTCATCGTGCCGCATGGCCCCTTGCACTACCTGCCTTTCCAGGCGCTGCATGACGGGCAGGGTTACCTGGTTGCCCACACCGCCCTGGCCGTGTGGCCTTCGGCCTCGGTGGGCGGCCAGCTCTGGTCGCGCCCGAGCAAGACGGTCAGTGCCCTGCTGGCGTTTGGCAACCCGGCCACGCAAGAGAACGTGCCGCTGCCCGGCGCCGAGCGCGAGGTCAACGAGGTGTCGGCCCTGTTCAAGCAAAAGCAGATCTACGTGCAGCGTGATGCCACCAAGATGACCTTCAAGCTGAAGGCCAACCAGTCGGCCGTTCTGCACGTGGCGGCGCACGCCGAAGTGGACGACGTCGACCCGCTGTTTTCGCGCATCCTGCTGGCCAATGATGGCCAGGACCGCGGCCTGCTGGAGGCCCGTGAGGTCTACGGCCTGGACATGCGCAGCGTGAGCCTGGTCACCCTGTCGGCCTGCGAAAGCGGCCTGGGCAAGGTGCTCAAGGGCGACGAGATCGTGGGCTTCACCCGCTCCTTCCTGTCGGCCGGTGCCAGCAGCATGGTCGCCTCGCTGTGGCCGGTCGCCGACGACTCGACCGAAGCCTTGATGACGCGCATGTACCAGTCCCTGAGCGAAGGCGCCGACCTGATGGACGCCATGCGCACCGCGCAGATCGAGGTGCAGAAGAAGCGGCGCTTTACCCACCCCTTCTTCTGGGCCCCCTTCAACGTGATCGGCAATGGCCGCATGCAACTAGGAAGCTGAGATGTCACGTGCAGCCGTATCTATCGTTCCGTTGACCCTGGTGGCCGCGCTCATGCCTTTGGCCACGGTCGGCACCGCTCAGGCCCAGTTGGCCGCTGCCAACCCGGCACCCCGCGCAGGCGACATCCTGCGTGATGTGCCCACCGAGCCCAATGCCATGCCGGCCCTGCCCAATGTGGCGCCGCTGGAGGCGGGGGCGCCGGTCGACAAGGCCCCGGCGGTCAGCTTCGTGTTGCGTCGCTTCGAGGTGCGTGGCGCCACGGCTTTCACGCAGCAACAGCTGGCCATGCTGGCCGAGCCCTATGTGGGCAAGACCATGGGCGAGGCGGATCTGTCCGCCTTGATCGGGGCCCTGCGCAAGCGCTATGAAGACGCGGGCCTGGGCCTGGCCTCGATCGGTTTCCCCACGCAGGACGTCAGCCAGGGCGTGCTCCAGGTCGACGTGATCGAGCCCAAGCTGGCGCGCATCCAGGTGCCGCTGGGCGCCGATGCCCCTGTGAGCGAAGCGCGCGTGCGTGGCCTGCTCAACACCTTCTGCCTGGGCACGGGCCGCCTGCTCAACACCCAGTCGCTGGAGCGTGTGATGTTCGCGCTCAATGACAGCCCGGGCGTGCAGGCCAAGGCCACCTTGTCGCCTTCCGGTGATGAGGGCACTTACAACCTGGCCATTCAGGTGACACCGCGTCGCAGCTGGGACGCCTCCCTGGCCGTGGACAACCATGGCGTGAGCTACGCGGGCCGCTGGCGTGCCACAGGTCTGGTTCGCTTCAACAACCCCTTGAAGATCGGCGACAACATCGATCTGCAGACCATCCAGAGCTCGGGTGGCGGCGTCAAGGTCGGTCGCATCGCGTATGAGCTGCCCGTGGGCTACACGCCCGCCCGCCTCTCGCTGGCGTATGCGCAGGTCAACTATGCCTTGCGCGGCGAGTTCGCCGAGCTGCAGCCTTACGGTGAGGCCCAGGTGGCCGAGCTCAACCTCAGCTACCCGCTGGTCCGGGCGCGCAACCGCACCGTGATGGCCCGTCTGGGCTACGACGAAAAGTACATGCGCGACCACCTCACGCTCCCCGTCCTGGGCGAGCAGGTGTACAGCAAGCACGTGCGTGGCGCGGTGGCCGGCCTGAACATGGAATCGCGTGATGGCTGGTTGGGCGGGGGCTTCAATGGTGCGTCGGCCCAGTTCCACTGGGGCCGCTTGCGCTTGAACTCAGCAGAGGACCAGGCCGACGATGACGCCCGCGGGGAGCTGGGGCATGCCGGGGCCTTCGGCAAGGTCGAGTTGCAGTACTCGCGCCTGCAGGCCGTGGCCCGCAAGGTGTCGCTGTACGCCAGCGTGAGCCAGCAACTGGCCTCGCGCAACCTGGACCCGGCCGAGAAGATGTCGCTGGGTGGGCCGCGCGGCGTACGCGCTTATCCGGGCTCGGAGGGCGCTTCGGATGAAGCCACCTTGTTCACCAGCGAACTGCGCTACTGGGTCAACCCGAACTGGACGGTGTTCGCGCTGTACGACTGGGCCAAGGGCCGCCGCGAGCGCGACACCACGCCGGCCAACTTCAGCAGCAACGACATCCAGCTGCGCGGATCGGGCCTGGGTGTGGCCATCACCTACCCGGACATCGCCACCGTCAAGGCCACCGTGGCCTGGCGTGGCCAGCGTGCCGTCGAAACCGAACCGGGCAACGACAAGGTCCGTGTGTTCGTGCAAGCCCAGCATTCCTTCTGATTCAAGAGGCGCGTGATGCAGACTCTTTCCTCCTCCCAACGCGGCAGCCGAGCCCTGGTTCGCCTGCGCCCCCTGATGATCGCCTTGTGTGCGGCGGGTTATGCCTCCGCCACATTGGCGCAGGCGGTGCTGCCCTCGCGCACCATCGATGCCAACACCTTGCCGGATGTGGGTCGCACGGTGGGCGACATCACCTCCAGCGTGTCCACCACGGCCAGCGGCGTGGCCAAACTCACCATCAACCAGACCAGTGCCAAGGGGGTGGTGGAAGTCAGCTCGAGCAGTGCCAACGGGCAGTTCCAGATCTCTGGTCTGAGCGTGGGCAGCAACGCCTGGGTGGATGTGATCGCCCCCACGGCCAGTTCGCTGACGGTGCTGCGTTCCTTGGGGCAAGACCCGAGCTACATCTACGGCCGCATCACGGCCAATGACCGCCTGTTCGTCATCAACACCAATGGCATCTATGTCGGGGCCACGGGCAGTGTGAGCACGGCCAGCCTCGTCATGTCGGCCCTGGACCTGCGCTCCGACTACGTCGAGAACGACTATGCCAAGCTGTTCGCCGATACCCACGTCGTGTTCACGGCGGGTGCCTCGGGGTATGGCTATGGCTCTTACGGCAGCCCCGTGGTGGAGGTCGACAAGGGCGCCACGCTCACGGCCACCGATGGCGGTGGCGTGATGCTGATCGGCAACGATGGCGTGCGCAATGCCGGCGGCATCTCGGTGGGCTCGGGCGGTGACATCACCCTGGTGGCTGGCGCCAAGGTCGAGGCCGACATCGGCGACAGCGGCTACATCAAGCTCACCTCGGTGGCCGATGCCTCGGTGCCTGGCCAGACGCAGGACTTCACGGGCCGTACCGTGGTCAACACCGGCACACTGGAAGCGCCCAACGGCACCGTGACCTTGCAGACCAAGGGTGAGGGCTTCGGCGGCAATGTGTTTGGTGACCCGACCAGGCTCAGCGGCCTCGTCACCGAGGTTTCGATCGCGGGCGTGATGAACGCGGGGGTCATCCGTGCCAATGGCAGCAACGGCGGGCAAGGCAAGGTGACGCTCAAGGCCGAGGGCAATGGCGCTGCGGCCATGAATTCCGGCACGATCGATGTCAGCGCCAAGGATGCGCAGTCCGCTGCGGGCAACATCGTGATGTCGGCCAGGACCGTGATGGTGGGCAACCTCGATGGTGGCCGCGCCCAGCTGCTGGCCGAAGGCCCGTCTGGTGGCGGCAACATCACGCTCAACAACGCCACGGTCACGGGCAGCGAATCCAGCAGCCTGATCCGGGTTGAATCAGGCTCGACCTTGTCTGCGGATGCGACCGACAACGGCGGCGGCGGCACGATCAAGCTGTCCACCTTTGATGGTT
Source organism: Aquabacterium sp. (assembly GCA_016185075.1). Lineage (GTDB taxonomy): Bacteria > Pseudomonadota > Gammaproteobacteria > Burkholderiales > Burkholderiaceae_C > Aquabacterium. The sequence goes on from JACPOH010000112.1 coordinate 7,283, forward strand.
TGAGCGAGGCCCAACTGAGCAACGGATCCAACTTTGGCACCGTGCGCGTCTACGGGACCCTGCAAGCGCGTGGTGGTGTCAATGGCGGCAACGGTGGCGTAGTCGAAACCCTGGGCACCTACGTCAATGTTCAGGATGTCGACCTGGGTCGTGCCAGCATCCTGGTGGGTGCGCGGGCAGCCGGCGCTGCTGGTGGCGTGTGGTCCGTGTACTCACCCGGCCTGACCATTGGCGCCAATGTGCCGAGCATCAATAACGGTACCAACCAGTCCGAGACCTACATCACCGATGCCAACATCAATGCCGTGCTCAACAGCGGTGGCAGTGTCGGCATCTCCACCAGCTACAAGGCCACAGCCGCGGACACCGAGGCGACAGTGAACCTGGCTGGCGGGGGCTTGACCGTGCAGGGCGGCACGGGCATCGCCCAAGCCGAAGGGCTGGGTGGCAACACCCTCTACCTGCAGTCTGGCCGCGACCTTGTCGTCGAGGGCGGCGCCCGCATCACGTCAACCGCCGGCAAGCTGGACGTCTCTCTGCGGGCTGACGCCTTTGGCACCGGGCAAGGCAGTGTGATCCTGGACGGCGTCAGCAACGTCACGCCGCTGCGGCAGGTGCTCGCAGCAGCACCGGAAGGCGGCATCGCCATCCGCACCAATGGCGGCAACCTCAACCTGATCGGGGCGACGAGCCCAGCCGTAGTTGGCACGAAGCCGGTCAATGACAACCCGGGTGTGGTCATCTATGGCACGGCGATCAGCACCGTGGGTACGGACACCACGGGTCAGGCCGTGCGGGGCGACGTGCTGGTCAAGGGGGCTGGCGGCGTGGCGGGCGACAGCCTCAGCGCCGATACGGCCGTGGCCGGCCAGGCCGGCGTTCTCATCGGGGGTGGCACCACGATCGACGCACGCAACGTGACCCTGCTGGGCAACAGCAACTCGGTGGCCGGCGTCAGCCTGGCCAACACGACCATCAGTACCGACAAGGGTGTCATCGACATCCGCGGCGTGTCGCAAGGTGGCCGCACGGTCGCTGCGCAAGAGCAGCCCATCGGGGTGGACATCGGCGCGGGTGTGACGATCAACGCGGGGGAGGGCTCCGTGCGCATCCTGGGGCGTGGCGTTCGTGATGCCGGCACCCTCGGCGGGCTGCCCAATGCCTACGGCGTGCGCGCCAATGACCTGACCATCACCACCAGCGGTGCCAACGCCGGCCAGCAGGTCACCATCGTGGGCCAGTCTGGCGGTTCGGCGGGTGCGGGTGTTCAGGTGGACAACGGCCAGCCCGGTATCCAGGTGTATGGCCTGGGCCCTGACGGCAAGGGTGTCATCGCCTCGAACGCCGACATCGTCATCGGCGCCAGCGCCGATGCCAATGCCCCGTCGGCCCTTAACCTGGGCACAGCTCTCACCCCGTCGCAGCTTGTGACGTCCGGGCACGCCCCCGTGTTCAACACCCTGGGCCGGCTCAACTTCCGCCCGGCTGGGGTGAACGCAGACGGCAAGCTCACCGAGTCAACAGGCACCGCCATCCGCGTGGGCACGGCGGCGGGCGGCATCCCCACCAATTTCATCGTGCACCCGATGTGGTTCAACGCTGGTGCCAACCCTGGCATCGCCGAGGGCGCCATCACGGTGATTGGTTCGAACGCGCAGGCGGCGCTCATCAGCGTGGAAGACGGCGCCCTCAATGGCGCGCACACGGTCACGCTGCAGAACCAGAACGAGCAGGCCATGGCCTCGCCCAGCGCCAGCGGCAACAGGACCGCCGCCGCGGCAGCGTCCGGGCCGGGTGGCATCGACCTGGGTGCCCAGACGGGCGCCAACCCCGCGCTCAACCTGACGCTGGCCACGGCCGGGGACATCACCCAGAGCGGCCCCATCAATGTGGCGGCGCTGCAGGTGATCGGCGCGCCTGGCAGCCAGGTCCTGTTGAACAACCCGGGCAACCAGATCGGTAGCGCCATCTACAACAATGGCGTGCTGGCGCCGCAGATCAATGCGCAGTCTCTGCCGCAGTCCACGACCTCGGCCACGGCCATGGGCTACAGCGTGAACACGGGTGACACGGCCAGCAATGCCTTCGTCCCGCTGGCCATCAACTACACCTACAACCGCGATCAGTCGCCCTACATCCCGCCAGACCAGCGCCCCAAGCTGCCCTTCGAGTCCGTGGACGCGCTCAACGAACTGCGCACCGACGTCTACCTGCACGGCCAGTTCTCTCGCCCGCAGTTGTGCACCCCGGCCAACACGCTCGCTGCGTCGGTGGCCGGTTCGGGGCAGCTGGAGCCTTTGTCGCTGGAGTGGACCAAGGTGCGTCGCGGCGCCCAGCTGAGCAACTGCTCGGGCGTGCAGGCCGACGGCAACTGCTCGGCGTTCTGACGAAGGTCAAGAAACCAGGGGGCTTGTGGTGCCGCACGCAACGCCCCCCCTCGTTTCAGCCCCCCTTCAGCTTCACATGACTTTTGACAGGTGTGAGGCCCTCTTCTCGAACCTACAGTGCTTGTCATCCTCTGATAACGCTGTGAAGAGTCGGAACACACCATGGCCCTGATTGATGTCGACACCCTCCTGGCACCGGTTGGCGAGAGCGAACCCTGCGGCCCGGATCTGGAATACGACAGCGCCTTCCTGGCCCTGGACGAGGCCTCGCGCGGCAAGCCCGAGCAGCAGTTCGGCGACACCATCATCCCCGCCGAAGAGCCCGACTGGCGCAAGGTCCAGGCCCTGTCCAGCGAGTTGCTGGCCCGCACCAAGGACGTGCGCGTGGCGGTGCACCTGTTGCGCGCCTCCACCCGCTTGCAAGGCTTGGGCGCCGCCGCCGATGGCCTGCGGCTCATTCACGGCCTGCTCACGCAGTACTGGGACCACGTCCACCCCATGCTGGACGCGGACGACAACAACGACCCGACCATGCGCCTCAATGCGCTGGCTCCCCTGGTGGATGGGGCCGGTTTCCTGGCCGACTTGCGCAAGTCCGGCCTGGGTGTGGGCCGCAGCAGCCTCACCGGTCGCGACTTCGAGCTGGCAGCCGGCAAGGCCCAGCCGTATGAAGGCGAAAGCGTCACCCCGCTGCCCGGTGTGATCGCCGCCTTGCAGGAGGCCGAAGCGCAGCAAGCCGGCCTGCTGGCCGCGCTGGCCGGCATGGTGGACACCGTCGCCGCCATTGACGCCCTGGTCACCGAGAAGGCCACCATCTCGGGCCCCGAGTTCCGCCCCTTGCGTCTGCTCTTGCAGGTCATCGGTGAGGTGGCCAAGCAGGCTTCGGGTGCGGCGGCCGGTGCTGACAACGCGGCAGCAGCAGACGTGGGCGGCGATCCCGCCTCGGCGACAGGTGGCGCCGCCCACGTGGCTGCGGCCGCAGGCGTGCTGCGCACCCGCGACGACGCCGTGCAGGCCCTCGAAAAAGTCTGCGAATGGATCGAGCTCAACGAGCCCTCCAACCCTGCGCCCCTGCTCATCCGCCGCGCCCAGCGCCTGATGAGCAAGAACTTCATGGAGATCATCCGCGACCTGGTCCCGGATGGTGTCGACACGATTTCCAAGCTGGCTGGCGTCCCTAACGACCAGTACTGATTCTCAACGCCATTGAAACCCAACGACCCATCGTGATGGGCGTGCTGTCCGACCTGTCGGGCAAGCCTACCGAGCCTCTGGCCCCTGTGGCCGACCGCAAGTTCCTGGACTTCGACGTCGACAACTTCGACGCCCGCATGAAGTCCATGAAGCCCCGCGTGGCCTTCCAGGTGCCCAACACCCTGACCGGTGAAGGCAACCTGGCCATCGACCTGACGTTCGAGAGCATGGACGACTTCTCGCCCGCCGCCGTGGCCGCCAAGGTCGATGGTTTGAAGCAACTGCTCGAAGCCCGCCAGCAACTGGCCAACCTGGTCACCTACATGGACGGCAAGACCGGTGCCGAAGAGCTGCTGGCCAAGGTCCTCAAGGACGAAGCCCTGCTCAAGTCCCTGGCCTCTGCCAAGAAGCCCGAAGACGGCGCGCAATAACAACAGCCCCAGCTAGGAGTTGACGACATGTCCGAAGCACAAGTTCAAAGCGCGGCCCTGCAGGGCGTCCAGTACGAAGGTGGTGATTTCGCCGCCTTGCTGAACAAGGAATTCAAGCCTCAGAACGACAACGCCAAGTCGGCCGTTGAACAAGCCGTTCTGACCCTGGCCCAGCAGGCCCTCTCGCAGACCATGCTGATCAGCAGCGACGTCATCGGCTCGATCGAGGCCATGATCGCCGCACTCGACCAGAAGATGTCCGAGCAGGTCAACAAGATCCTGCACCACCCCGAGTTCCAGCAGCTCGAATCCGCCTGGCGCGGCCTGAGCTACCTGGTCAACAACACCGAAACCGACGAAATGCTGAAGATCCGCGTCTTCAACATCTCCAAGGCCGACGTGGGCAAGACGCTCAAGAAGTTCAAGGGCACCGCCTGGGATCAGAGCCCGATCTTCAAGAAGGTGTACGAAGAGGAATACGGCCAGTTCGGTGGCGAGCCCTTCGGTTGCCTGGTGGGTGACTACTACTTTGACCACACGCCGCCCGATGTCGAGTGGCTGGGTGAAATGTCCAAGGTCTGCGCCGCGGCCCACACGCCTTTCATCGCGGCACCTGGCCCCGGCCTGATGGGCATGGAGTCCTGGCAAGAGCTGGCCAACCCGCGCGACCTGACCAAGATCTTCACCACGCCCGAGTACGCCGCCTGGCGCTCGCTGCGCGAGTCGGATGACGCCCGCTACATCGGCCTGGCCATGCCCCGCTTCCTGGGCCGCCAGCCTTATGGCGCCAAGACCAACCCCGTCGAAGCCTTCGACTTCGAAGAAGACACGGCCGGCGCCGACCACACCAAGTACACCTGGGTGAACTCGGCCTATGCCATGGCCGTGAACATCAACCGCTCGTTCAAGATGTATGGCTGGTGCTCGCGCATCCGCGGCATCGAGTCCGGCGGTGCCGTGGAAGGCCTGCCCACGCACACCTTCCCGACCGATGATGGTGGTGTCGACATGAAGTGCCCGACCGAAATCGCCATCAGCGACCGCCGCGAGGCCGAGCTGGCCAAGAACGGCTTCATGCCCCTGGTGCACAAGAAGAACTCGGATTTCGCCGCGTTCATCGGTGCCCAGTCGCTGCAAAAGCCCGCCGAGTACGACGATCCGGACGCCACGGCGAACGCCAACCTGGCCGCGCGCCTGCCCTACCTGTTCGCCACCTGCCGTTTCGCGCACTACCTCAAGTGCATCGTGCGCGACAAGATCGGCTCCTTCAAGGAGCGTGGCGAAGTCCAGCGCTGGCTGCAGGACTGGATCATGAACTACGTGGACGGGGACCCCGCTCACTCTTCCGAGGAAACCAAGGCCCGTCGTCCGCTGGCCGCCGCCGAGGTGGTGGTGGAAGACGTGGAAGGCAACCCCGGCTACTACACATCGAAGTTCTTCCTGCGCCCGCATTACCAGCTGGAAGGGCTGACCGTGTCGCTGCGTCTGGTTTCGAAACTGCCTTCGCAAAAGGCAGCCTGATCAGTCAGGCCAACTGACCTGGGCGCCAGAAACAAGCGTTCATCGGGCCGGTTTCATCTGGCCCGGCTTCAACACGCCGGTGGTGCGGGGTTCTGACCCATCTCTGCACCAGATCCAACCGGTTCATTCATTCCAAATCGGGTCGCTCAACTTAACTGGAGAAGCATCATGGCAGTGGACATGTTCATCAAGATTGGTGATATCAAGGGCGAGTCGAAAGACGACAAGCACGCCGACGAGATCGACGTGCTGGCCTGGAGCTGGGGCCTGAGCCAATCGGGTACCGCTCACTCGGGTACCGGCGCTGGCGCTGGCAAGGTCAATGTGCAGGATCTCTCGCTGACCAAGTGGGTGGATTCCAGCTCGACCGCCCTGATCGTGGCCGCCTGCAAGGGCACCCACATCAAGGA
>JACPOH010000113.1:0-12629 GCA_016185075.1 Aquabacterium sp.
CCACTTCGAACGCGGGCGGCGCCGCCCCTTCGATGGCGAAGAACGAAACCAAGCTGCTGGACGCGAACGACATCGGCGCGCTCAGGCGCTGCGACATCGTCATCACCTGCCAGGGTGGCGACTACACGACCGAGGTGTATCCCAAGCTGCGCGCTGCGGGCTGGAATGGCCACTGGATCGACGCCGCGTCGACCCTGCGCATGAAGGACGACGCCGTCATCGTGCTGGATCCGGTGAACATGCCCGTGATCAAGAACGCGCTGGCCAACGGCGGCAAGAACTGGATCGGCGGTAACTGCACGGTCAGCTGCATGCTGATCGGTGTGGGGGCGCTGTACAAGGCCGGTCTGGTCGAGTGGATGTCCACCCAGACCTACCAGGCCGCTTCCGGCGGCGGTGCCCAGCACATGCGCGAACTGTTGACCCAGTTCGGCACGCTGAACGCCGAGGTCAAGTCCCTGTTGGACGACCCCAAGAGTGCCATTCTGGAAATCGACCGCAAGATCATCGCCAAGCAGCGCGCCCTGACCGAGGCTGAAACGGCCAACTTCGGCGTGCCGCTGGGCGGTTCGCTCATCCCCTGGATCGACAAGGATCTGGGCAATGGCCAGTCCAAGGAAGAGTGGAAGGGCATGGCCGAGACCAACAAGATCCTGGGGCAGGGTGAAGGTTTTGGCTCGCCCGCTGTGCCGGTGGATGGCTTCTGCGTGCGCATTGGCGCCATGCGCTGCCACAGCCAGGCCTTGACCTTCAAGCTCAAGAAGGATGTGTCCGTGCAGGAGATCGAAGCCATGATCGCCGCCGACAATCCTTGGGCCAAGGTCGTCCCCAATACCCGCGAAGCCACCATCAAGGATCTGACGCCTGTGGCCGTGACGGGCACGCTGACCATCCCCGTGGGCCGCATCCGCAAGCTGGCCATGGGCCCCGAATACGTGGGCGCGTTCACGATCGGCGACCAGTTGCTGTGGGGTGCAGCCGAGCCGCTGCGCCGCATGCTGCGCATTTTGCTGGACGCGTGATTTGAATTAACCGACCTTGCTGGCGCATATTGGGCAAGCGCCAGCAACGTCTGGTCACAAAATCAGCGCCGATTCATGTTGCCCAAGGGCGACAATCTAACCCCCTAGTTTCATGCTGGGAACTCTTTTCCGGCAGGAATACGGTGCAGGGGCGCTAGATCAGTAATTGCATGAGCTTGTCACCGTATCTGCTTGATGCTATTGTGTTTTCTGCTGCGTACCGTCTGCAGGTGCTGGCACGTCTGTGGGTCGCTTTCCGATCCGGGCTGGCCATCGGTCGACACGCCGACCTCACGACGACTTGGGAGACGCCTTGAAAGATCATTTGTTGTCCACGGGGCCACAAGCCCAAAGTTCATTTGCCCTGAATAAGGTTGCGGTTGCCGCAGCCTTTTCTGCTTTGGCTGTCTTGCCTGTTTCGACGTGGGCGTTGGGGCTGGGTAAACTGAATGTCCAATCGGCCCTGGGTGAGCCCCTGCGCGCTGAAATCGATGTCACCAGCCTGACGCCCGAAGAGGGCGGCTCCCTCCAGGTGCGTGTGGCCACGCCAGAAACCTACCGCGCCGCGGGCGTCGACTATAACCAGGTGCTCACGGCCACGAACATCGTGCTGCAACGTCGCACGGACGGTCGCCCGTATCTGCGCATCGTCAGCGACCGTACGGTGCAAGAGCCCTTTGTGGACGTGATCCTGGATCTGTCCTGGTCTTCCGGGCGTCTGGTGCGCGAGTACACGCTGCTGTTCGATCCGCCCGCCAACCGCGCCAGCACGCAAACCACATCGCCGGTGATCGATGCGCCGGCACCGGCACCGGCACCGGCGCCGGCTCCAGCGCCTGTTCCGGCTGTGGTGGCCGAGCCGGTGGTCAAGCCCGCGCCTTCCAGGCCTGTGGCTGCTGCACCCAGCGAGCCCCTGAAGGTTCGCAAGGGCAAGAAGGCGGCCGCGGCCGCTTCCGAACCTGCCAGCGTACCTGCACCGGCTCCGGCTCCGGCTGAGGCCGAAGCGCCGGCACCAGCCAAGGTCGCGCCTGTCGAGTCTGCTGCCTCCTCTCAGCACGCCGCCGACACCATCCGCGTCAAGTCGGGTGATTCCTTGTCTCGCATTGCCGGTCGCACCGCTCAGCCTGGGGTGTCCCTGGATCAGATGCTGGTGGGCCTGTACCGCAACAACCCACAGGCCTTCCTGGGCAACAACATGAACCGGCTGAAGTCGGGCGTGGTGTTGAACGTGCCGACGGCCGAGCAGGCCAAGAGCGTTTCCAACGAAGAGGCTCGCCAGATCATCGTCGCGCAGAGCGCCGACTTTGCGGCCTACCGCCAGCATCTGGCTGGTGCCGTGACGGCCGCCACACCGGAGCAACCTCAGCGTCAGGCCAAGGGCAAGGTGGAAGCCGAGGTGCAGGACAAGAAGCAGTCTGAAGCACCCGCGCCTGACAAGCTCACCCTGAGCAAGGGTGGCATGTCCTCGTCTGCCAAGCCCGCTGCTGAAGACCGTCTGGCCAAGAGCCGCGCCAAGCAGGAAGAAGCCGCACGTGTGGCCGAGTTGTCCAAGAACCTGGATGACCTGCGCAAGCTCAAGGAAAAGAGCGCAGCGGCATCGGTTCCAGCCAAGGCGGCACCGGCGCCCGCGCCAGTGGCCCCCAGCAAGCCTGCGCCCGCACCTGCACCAGCTCCCGTGGTCCCCAGCAAGCCTGCAGTTGTGGTGCCGCCACCCGCGCCGGCTCCAGCCCCAGCGCCTGCCCCGGTACCGGCACCTGCTCCTGTACCGTCCAAGCCGGTGGTGCCTGAGCCCGCCTCCGCGCCAGCCTCTGCCACCGTGGCTGAGGCGGTAGCCAGCGCCGCCACCGAGGCCGCGTCCGGCGCTGCGACCGCCGCCGTTGTCCAGGCTTCGGCGCCGGAGCCTGTGGCTTCGTCTGCGCGTCCTGCTCTGCCGGTGCCGCCCGTGCCGGAGCCCGAATCGCCGGGCTTCCTGGAGTCGCTCAACCCCATGCTGCTGGCAGCAGGTGGCGCGGCCGTGGCGCTGCTGGCCGGTGCCGCCATGTACTTCCGTTCGCGTCGCCGTGGCGACACGGGCGAAACGTCCTTCCTGGAAAGCCGCCTGCAGCCGGATTCGTTCTTCGGTGCCAGCGGTGGTCAACGTGTGGACACGCGTGACGCCACAGGCGGTCCTTCGTCCATGAGCTATTCGCTCAGCCAGCTGGATGCCATCGGTGACGTGGACCCTGTGGCAGAAGCCGATGTGTACCTGGCCTATGGCCGTGACCTGCAGGCGGAGGAAATCCTCAAGGAAGCGCTGCGCAGCACGCCGGATCGTCTGGCCGTGCGCACCAAGCTGCTGGAGGTGTACGCCAAGCGCCGCGATACCAAGGGCTATGAGCAGCTGGCTGTGCAGCTGTTCAACCTGACCAACGGTGCCGGCGACGACTGGGCCAAGGCTCAGGAGATGGGTCTGGGCATCGATCCCGAAAACCCGCTTTACCAGCCGGGTGGGCAGCCCTCCGCTGCACCGTTGAGCATCGAGACGCCCAACGACATGCTTGGCGCCAGCACCATCCCGCACTCCGTGATGCCTGCTCCCAGCATGCTGGAAACCGCGCCTTCGCCGTTGTCACCGGCTGAGCCCTCACCTGTGGCGCCTGCGTCGGCAGAGATGCCAGCTGAGCTGGTTGATCTGGACCTGGACATCTCCGCACCCATGCCGCTGGACGAGGTGTCTGATTCGGTGTCGCCTCAGACTACCGAGGCAGGTGACCTGCCGCCCTTGCAGCTGCCGGAAGTGGAAACCACGGTGGCTGAACCCAAGTCGACCGCTTTGGACACCGGGCCGATGGACCTGCCTCGCATCGATGAGGGCATCGCCGCCGCGCCTGCCGATGACGGTGGTCTGGACTTTGATCTGAATGTCGATGAGAAGCCTGCGGCACCGGCCGCACCGGCTGGCTTCGACATGAACAGCATCAGCCTGGATCTCGATGCGCCGGCGCCTGCACCTGAAGCGCCCTCGGCATCTGAGGACGACTGGCTTGCCGCCACCTCGAACGCATCCTCGGCTGTGTCGGCCGACCCGATGACGCGCAAGTTCGAGCTGGCTGACGAGTTCCGTCAGATCGGCGACATGGACGGTGCCCGCGAACTCCTGCAGGAAGTGCTGGAGAACTCGCAGGACGCCAACTTGAAGTCCAAGGCGCAAGCCATGCTGGACAGCCTGGGTTGATGGCGCATGCTGGATGACGATCCGGGGGCGAGGGCAAACGCCTTCTCCCCGGCTGACCCAAGCGCCAGCGAGACAGGGGCGGCCCGCCGGGTCGCCCTTGGCGTTTCTTACCTGGGGTCTGCGTACAAAGGATGGCAGAGTCAGCCGGGCGGCGGCACCGTGCAGGATGCCCTGGAGGCCGCGCTCGGCGCCTTCCTGACCAGGCCGGTCAAGGTGGTGTGCGCCGGGCGTACCGACGCGGGTGTGCACGGCATCAACCAGGTCGTGCACCTCGATACGGACATCCACCGCGCGCCGTTTTCGTGGGTGAGGGGGACCAACACCTTCTTGCCCAAGGACATCGCGGTGCAGTGGGCGGCGGAGGTGCCTTTGCACTTTCATGCGCGCAACAGCGCATTAGGGCGCCGGTACACCTATGTGTTGCTGGAGTCCGCGGTCAGGCCGGCACTGGAGTCGGGTAGGGCCGGCTGGATCTTTCGCCCACTGGATCTGGACGCCATGCGTCAGGCTGCCGCCCACCTGATCGGCGAGCACGATTTCAGTTCGTTTCGCTCGTCCATGTGCCAGTCGCCTACGCCTGTCAAGAATCTGAGGGACATCGCGATTCGCCGCTGTGGCCCACCCGATGCGCCCACCGCCTACTGGCGATTCGACTTCGAAGGCCAGGCCTTTTTGCACCACATGATCCGCAACATCATGGGTTGCCTGCTGATGGTCGGTACGGGCGTGCAGCCGTCTTCCTGGGTGCTGGATGTGCTGCATGCCCGCGACCGCAAGGTGGCCGCGCCCACGTTTTCACCTGAAGGGCTGTATTTCCTGGGGCCGCGCTACGACCCCGCTTACGGCCTTCCGGAGCACGTACCCGGCATGGACTGGTTGCCCAGCTGACGCGCGCCAACGATGTCCGATCAGGGCCGTTCAAACAGGTGGCTGGGCGTTAACCCGTATTTTTGAGACAATCCGGCCATTGACACCGACGGGCTGCGCGCCAGCCCTTCTGCCTGGATGTCCCTGTCTCCCGAACACCGTACGCGGATCAAGATCTGCGGTCTGACCCGTGAAGCCGATGTGGATGCCGCTGTCGAGGCGGGTGCCGATGCCATCGGCTTTGTGGTCTATGAAAAAAGCCCCCGCTATGTGAGCGCAGCGCGTGCCGGCGAACTGGCGCGGCGATTGCCGCCTTACGTGACGCCCGTCGTCTTGCTGGTCAATGCCTCGGCGGATCTGCTCCAGCAGGCGCTGCAGGCGGTGCCCAATGCCGCCCTGCAATTCCACGGCGACGAAACACCGACCCAGTGCGAGGCCGCTCGACGAGCTTATGTCCGGGCTGCGCGCATGGCGCCGGGTTTCGATTTGTTAGACTTCGCCCTGGCTTACCCCGGCGCCCAAGCCATGTTGGTGGACGCTCACGTAGAGGGCTACGGAGGGGGAGGTCAGGTATTTGACTGGTCCCTGTTGCCAAAACAGCTGCCTCGTCCCATGATCCTCTCGGGTGGTTTGCACCCGGGTAACGTGAAGGAAGGGGTCATCAGCGTGCGGCCGTGGGCTGTGGATGTGAGTTCGGGCGTGGAAGCGGCCAAGGGCATCAAGGATGCCGCGCTGATGCGTCAGTTCTGTCAGGCCGTGCGGGCGGCCGATCGGCATTGTGCCGAAGCCGCATGAGCGCGGAGTGCCGTGCCTGAAGAGGCGGCGCCCCGCATGGTGAGTTCATTGAGAGTGACATGCTGAATTACAACCAGCCCGACGCCAAGGGCCATTTCGGGCCTTACGGCGGGACTTTCGTCTCCGAGACCCTGATCCACGCGCTGAATCAACTCAAGGACGTCTACGAACACTATCGTCACGACGAGGCCTTCAAGGCCGAATTCCGCCGCGAGCTGGCCAACTTTGTGGGCCGCCCCAGCCCGATCTACCATGCAGACCGCCTGAGCCGCGAAGTGGGCGGAGCCCAGATCTACTTCAAGCGCGAGGACCTCAACCACACTGGCGCGCACAAGGTCAACAACACCATCGGCCAGGCCCTGCTGGCCAAGCGCATGGGCAAGCCCCGTGTGATCGCTGAAACCGGTGCCGGCCAGCACGGTGTGGCCACGGCCACCATCTGTGCGCGCTACGGCATGGAGTGCGTCGTCTACATGGGTGCGGAAGACGTCAAGCGGCAGTCCCCCAATGTGTACCGCATGCATTTGCTGGGTGCCAAGGTGGTGCCGGTCGAATCCGGCAGCAAGACCTTGAAAGATGCGCTCAACGAAGCCATGCGCGACTGGGTCACCAACGTCGAGAACACCTTCTACATCATCGGCACGGTGGCGGGCCCCAGCCCTTACCCGGCCATGGTGCGTGATTTCCAGAGCGTGATCGGTGAAGAATGCCTCCAGCAGATGCCTGGCCTGATCGGTCGCCAGCCTGATGCCGTGATCGCCTGCGTGGGCGGCGGCAGCAACGCCATGGGCATTTTCTACCCCTACATCCCGCACGAAGGCGTGCGCCTGATCGGCGTGGAAGCGGCAGGTGAGGGCGCCGAGAGCGGCAAGCACTCGATGTCGCTGCAAAAGGGCGTGCCCGGTGTGCTGCATGGCAACCGCACCTACCTGCTGCAGGACGCCAATGGCCAGATCACCGAGACGCATTCGATCTCGGCCGGTCTGGACTACCCTGGCGTGGGCCCCGAGCATGCCTACCTGAAGGACATCGGCCGTGCCGAGTACGTCGGCATCACCGACAAGGAGGCGCTGGAAGCCTTCCACCGTCTGTGCCGCACCGAGGGCATCATCCCCGCGCTGGAGTCCAGCCATGCCGTGGCTTATGGCGTGAAGCTGGCCGCCACGATGCGCCCTGATCAGCATGTGCTGGTCAACCTGTCCGGCCGTGGCGACAAGGACATCGGCACCGTGGCCGACCTCACCGGCGCCGAGTTCTATTGCCGCCCATCCTGCCGTGGCCAATCGGTGAAGGGGGGGCTGGCATGAGCACCCATTCCAAAGTGGTCACCCGCCTGGACAAGACTTTCGCCACGCTGAAGGAACAAGGGCGCAAGGCCCTGATCCCCTACATCACCTGCGGTGACCCTTACCCCGAGAAGACGGTAGAGCTGATGCTGGCCATGGCCGAGGCGGGCGCCGACGTGATCGAACTCGGCGTGCCTTTTTCTGACCCGATGGCCGACGGCCCCGTGATCCAGAAGGCAGCCGAGCGCGCCCTGGCCAAGGGCATCTCGCTCAACCGCGTGCTGGACGACGTCAAGGCCTTCCGCGCGAAGAATGCGGACACGCCCGTCGTGCTGATGGGGTACGCCAATCCCATCGAGTGTTATGACCTGCACCACGGCGCCGGCAGTTTCGTGCGCGAGGCCAAGGCCTGCGGTGTGGATGGCGTGCTGGTGGTGGATTACCCGCCCGAAGAGTGCGAAGAGTTCGCTGCCCGCCTGAAGGCCGCCGATCTGGCGCCCATCTTCCTGCTGGCGCCCACCTCGACCGTGCCCGTGGGCGTGGGTTTTGGTATCCGTGACGCAGAAACCGCCAAGGCGGTGGCTGCCGTGTCGGACGCCGTCGTGATCGGTTCACGCATCGTCCAGTTGCTGGAAACGCAGACGCCGGACACGGTGGTGGCCGCCGGGCGTGGTTTCATCGCCGAGATCCGCACGGCCCTTGATTCCTTGAAAGGAAACTGAGATGAGCTGGCTTGAAAAACTGCTGCCCCCGAAGATTCAACCGACCGACCCGGCTGAGCGTCGTTCGGTGCCCGAAGGGCTGTGGGTCAAGTGCCCATCGTGCGAAACGGTGCTGTACAAGAATGACCTGGAAGCCAATGTCAACGTGTGCCCCAAGTGCGGTCACCATCACCGCATCGGCGCCCGCGCTCGCCTGGATGCCTTCCTGGACGCCGAAGGCCGCTATGAACTGGGCCAGGAAGTGCTGCCGGTGGACGCCCTGAAGTTCCGCGACAGCAAGAAGTACCCTGATCGCCTCAAGCAAGGCATGGAAGCCACCGGCGAGACCGACGCCCTGATCGTCATGGGCGGCTCGGTGCACAGCATCCCGGTGGTGGCAGCCTGCTTCGAGTTCGACTTCATGGGGGGCTCCATGGGCTCGGTGGTGGGCGAGCGCTTCGTGCGTGGCGTCGAGGCCGCGGTTGACCAGAAGACGCCCTTCATTTCGTTCACGGCCACCGGTGGTGCCCGCATGCAGGAAGGCCTGCTGAGCCTGATGCAGATGGCCAAGACCAATGCGGCCTTGACCCGTCTGGCCAAGGCCAAACTGCCCTACATCAGCGTGCTGACCGACCCGACCATGGGTGGCGTGTCGGCCTCGTTTGCCTTCGTGGGTGACGTGGTGATTGCCGAGCCCAAGGCCCTGATCGGCTTTGCGGGCCCTCGCGTGATCGAGAACACCGTGCGCGAGGTGCTGCCCGAGGGCTTCCAGCGTGCCGAGTTCCTGATGCAAAAGGGCGCGGTCGACATGATCCTCGACCGCCGCGAGTTGCGTCTGGCCATTGCGCGCCAGCTGGCCATCCTGACCCGTCAGCCGGCCGATGCCGTGTCGGCCTGAGCATGCGCTGGTAACGTCGCTGAACCAGAATCCGGCTTGACCCCACGCAAGCGGGCAAGTGGTTCTGGCTTCAACATGCGGGCTGCCTTGTGATGCAGCCCGTTTTGTTTTCTGATTGAGTTTGCCCTTCGGGCCCCCATCTGGGTCTTTCAACCATGAGTCAGTCCCCCCCCGCCCCCGCCACAATGCCCTCGACGCTGGACGAGTGGCTGACCCATTGCGAGCGCCTGCACCCGGTCGCCATCGACATGGGGCTGGAGCGTGTGGGCGAAGTCTGGCGGCGCGCAGGCATCTCACTGGGCACGCCGATGGGGCGTGAAGAAGAGGGGCTCGAAGGGCCGGTGGTGTTCACGGTGGCCGGCCCCAATGGCAAGGGCTCGACCTGCGCCATGCTCGAAGGCATCTTGCTGGCGTCAGGGTTCCGCACGGGGGTGTATGGCTCGCCGCATCTGGTGCACTTTGAAGAGCGCTGTCGCATCATGGGTGAGCCGGTCAAGGCAGCCGATCTGGTGCCACACTTCGCTGCCATCGAGGCCGCACGGGGCGACACGGCACTGACGTATTTCGAGTTCACGACGCTGGCCATCCTGCGTCTGCTGGCCACCTCGGGTCTGGACGCGGTGATCCTGGAGGTGGGCTTGGGCGGCCGCCTCGATGCGGTCAACGTGATCGACACCGACTGCGCCATCATCACCAGCATCGACCTGGATCACATGGACTACCTGGGCCCGGACCGCGAGTCCATCGGCCGCGAGAAGGCCGGCATCATGCGGGCAGGGCGCCCGGTGGTGGTGTCCGATCCCCAGGCACCGCAGAGTGTCGTGGCCCATGCCGAGAAGCTGGGGGCGGACTTGTGGCTGTTCGGGCGCGACCACAACTACGCCGGCGACCGCCAGCAATGGTCCTGGGGCGGGCGGGCCAAGCGTTTCAATGGCATGGCCTATCCTGCGCTGCGTGGCGCCAACCAGTTGCTCAACGCTTCGGGCGTGCTGGCTGCGCTGGAGGCCATGCGCAACCGCTTGCCGGTGTCGGCCCAGGCGGTGCGCACGGGGCTGGCCACGGTCGAGTTGCCGGGGCGCTTCCAGATCATCCCGGGGCAACCCACCTTGATTCTGGACGTGGCCCACAACCCCCATGCGGCCGCCACGCTGGCCGTCAATCTGGACCAGATGGGGTTTTATCCGCGCACGCACGCGGTGTGGGGGGCGATGTCCGACAAGGACCTGGGCGGCATGATCGCCAGAATGCGGCCGCTGGTCGATGCCTGGTATTGCTGCGACCTGCCGACGGCGCGTGCCGCCAGCGCGGCCGAGTTGAAGCAGGCGATCGAGTCGGAAATCGACGCGCATCCCTCGGTAACCGCACCCAAGGCGACGGTTTCCACGCACACTGACCCGATGGCCGCCCTCAAGGCGGCACTGGCTGCAGCGGACCCCACGGATAGAATCGTGGTCTTTGGGTCTTTCTATACCGTAGGCGGTGTCTTGCATGACGGCTTGCCCAAGCTGAATGCGCCCCACATGCCTGCTGCGTGAGCCCGTTTTTTCCTGACAGACCACCCTCCCGCCACCAAGCATGCCGCTGCCCTCGTTTCTCCAGCGCTTCAGCCGAAAGGCCGCTTCCGGCCAGCCCGCGGATGCCGTGTCCTTGTCGCCCTCAGATGTCGAGGCCACACGGGCGCGTGCGCGCCGTCGGCTGATCGGCATGGTCGTGCTGGTGGCTGCCGGCCTGATCGGGTTTCCCTGGCTGTTCGAAACCCAGCCGCGCCCCATGTCGTCCGACGTGCAGATCGTGCAGGCCGGTGGCGAGGCCAGTGGTGACGTGCAGATCAGCGGGGCGGTGCCCGTACGCACGCCTCGCACGGCCGCCGGGCGCGTGGCGGTGTCGGGCATCGTGGCGCCTTCTGCCCCGGTCGAGCAGGACGTGCTAGCCGCGCCTTCCGCTGGAACGCCGCCCGCTGAGACCGTGGTGGCCGAGCCGCCCGTGCGTGAGGCATCGCACCCCGCCGCTGCCAGCAAGCCTGCGGCCAAACCGGCTCAGAAACCGGTGGACAAGCCCGCCCCCAAGCAGCCCGAGCGGCCCAGCGACAAGGTGGCCAAGCCAGCAGACAAACCTGCTGACAAGTCGGCTGACAAACCGTCGTCCAAGCCGGCGGCCAAGGAGCCAAGTCGCGAGGCAGCCAAGGACAAGCCCAAAGAGGTGGCCAAGTCCAGTGACAAGCAGGCTGACAAGGACAAGACGCCGACCCGTTATGTGGTGCAGTACGGCGCCTTCGCCGATGCCAACACCGCCCACGAGGCACGCATGAAAATCGAGCGACTGGGTGTCAAGACCTACGCCCAGCAGGTGGACACGCCAGCCGGCAAGCGCATCCGCGTTCGCATGGGCCCCTATACCGACAAGGCCGAGGCTGAAAAAGCCATGGCGACCCTGCGCAAAGCCGGTCTGACGGGCGCGCTGCTGACGCTGTGATGGATGGTGTGAGCGAAACCGGGGCTTACGCCTGGACCTTGCCTGACCTCTTGTTGCTGTTGGGGCTGGGCCTGTCGGTGGTGGTGGGGGCCTGGCGCGGACTGGTGACCGAGTTGCTGTCGCTCGCAGGCTGGGGCGTGTCGTATTTCTTGGCGCAGTGGTTCGGGCCCGCCATGGGGGCCCATGTGCCCATCGGTCAGCCGGGCGAGCGTCTGAACGTGTTGGCCGGCATGATCGTGGTTTTTGTCCTCGCCTGGCTGGCTTGGGCGCTGATATCGTGGGTGATCACGCAGATCGTGAGGGCCTCGCCCTTGAGCGCGCCGGATCGTGTGCTGGGCGCGGGTTTCGGTTTGATGCGGGGCGTGGTCGTGGCATTGGCCGTGGTGACCCTCGTGGGCATGACGCCGGTGGCCAAATGGCCAAGCTGGCAGGCATCGCGCGGCGTCGCGTGGATGCAGGTGTTGTTGAAGGGGCTTCGCCCCGTGTTGCCCGAGCAGGTGATTCAATTCCTGCCAGAGCAGCCTTGAATGTTTTCGTTTTTTTGCAAGAGGTGAACCATGTGCGGCATCGTTGGTGTGATTTCCAAGACGCCCGTCAACCAGTTGATCTATGACGCCCTGCTGCTGCTGCAGCACCGCGGTCAGGACGCTGCCGGCATCGTGACGGCCGGCCCCGATGCGCATGGGCGCAAGTTCTTTATGCACAAGGCGCGCGGCATGGTCAAGGACGTCTTCCGTACCCGCAACATGCGCGCGCTGCCGGGCACGGTGGGCCTGGGCCAGGTGCGCTACCCCACGGCCGGCAATGCCTTCAACGAGGAAGAGGCCCAACCCTTCTACGTGAACGCGCCTTTCGGTCTCGTGCTGGTGCACAACGGCAACCTCACGAACGCCCATGCCCTGCGCAAGGAGTTGTTCGACATCGACCGTCGCCACCTCAACACCGACAGCGACACCGAGGTGCTGCTCAACGTGTTCGCGCACGAACTGGAGCTCGCCGGCCGCGAGCTGCCGCTGACGCCTGCCGCGGTGTTCAAGGCCGTTCGCGCCGTGCACAAGCGCATCAAAGGCTCGTATGCCGTGATCTGCCTGATCGCGGGTTACGGCCTGGTCGCCTTCCGTGACCCCTATGGCATCCGCCCGATGTGTTACGGCGAGGCGGATCTGCCTGAAGGCCGCGAAGTGATGGTCGCGAGCGAATCCGTCGCCCTGGAAGGCACCAGCCACCGTTTCGTGCGCGATGTGGCGCCTGGCGAGGCCTTGTTTGTCGATCTCGACGGCGTCGTGCATGCCGAGCAGTGCGCCGAGAAGACGGTGCTCAACCCCTGCATGTTCGAGTACGTCTACCTGGCTCGCCCTGATTCGGTCATCGATG
>JACPOH010000113.1:12647-16533 GCA_016185075.1 Aquabacterium sp.
CGGTCTACCAGGCTCGCCTGGAGATGGGTGAGACCCTGGCCCAGCGTGTGATCTCGACCATGCCACCCTCCGAAATCGACGTGGTGATCCCCATCCCCGAGTCCAGCCGCCCATCTGCCATGCAGCTGGCTCAGAAGCTGGGCAAGCCCTATCGCGAGGGCTTCGTCAAGAACCGCTACGTGGGCCGCACCTTCATCATGCCGGGGCAGGGCGTTCGCAAGAAGTCCGTGCGCCAGAAGCTCAACGCCATCGGCCTGGAGTTCAAGGGCCGCAACGTGCTGCTGGTGGACGACTCCATCGTGCGCGGCACCACCTCCAAGGAAATCGTGCAGATGGCCCGTGAAGCCGGCGCCAACAAGGTGTACCTGGCCTCTGCTGCGCCGCCCGTGCGCTTCCCCAACGTGTACGGCATCGACATGCCCACCAAGGCTGAACTGGTGGCCCATGGCCGTTCGCTGGAAGACATCCGCCAGATCATTGGCTGCGACGCCTTGATCTACCAGGACGTGGACGCGATGAAGAAGGTCGTCGGCAAGCTCAATCCCGAGATCAAGGGCTTCGAGGCCTCGTGCTTTGATGGTGTCTACATCACCGGTGATGTCAGTGCCGAGGACTTTGCCGCCATCCAGTCGCAACGCCTGACGCAAAAGGGCGAAGACGATGCCAGCAACTCGCGCCTGGCCTTGCAAAGCCACCAGGACGAATGATGCGTTGACTGCATGTGGGCCCGGGTAATCGGGCCTGATGCGTCTTCCAGAACAGACAGGAGGCCCGCATGGCCGACGCTGAATCCAAAAAGAAACTGCCCCGCAAGGACCTGCCGCCCGATGCCCGCATCGAGACGCTGGCCGTGCGCGAGGGCCTGCCGCCCACGCAATGGAATGAGAACTCGGAAGCGCTGTTCCTGACCAGCAGCTTCAACCATCCGGATGCGGCCACGGCAGCAGCACGTTTTGCGAACGAAGAAGAAGCCTTCGTCTACACACGCTTCACGAATCCGACGACCATGATGTTCGAGCGCCGCCTGGCCGCGCTCGAGGGCACGGAGGCTTGCATTGCCACGGCCAGCGGGATGAGTGCCATCCTGCTGATGATCATGGGCCTGCTCAAGGCCGGTGACCATGTCGTGTGCTCGCAAAGTGTGTTTGGCTCCACCATCACCTTGCTGGGCAACCAGTTCGGGAAGTTCGGTGTCGAGACCACCTTCGTGTCGCAGACCGATGTGCAAGCCTGGCGTGACGCTGTCAGGCCCAACACCAAGCTCTTCTTTGCCGAAACACCCAGCAACCCGCTGACCGAGGTGTGCGACATCGCGGCGCTGGCCGAGATCGCGCATGGTTGCGGCGCCTTGTTGGCGGTCGACAACTGCTTTTGCACGCCTGCGCTGCAAAAGCCCGTCGACATGGGCGCCGATCTGATCATCCACTCCGGTACCAAGTACCTCGACGGCCAGGGCCGGGTGCTTGCAGGTGCTGTCTGCGGGCCGGATGCGATCATCAATGGCCCCCTGATGACGACCTTGCGCGGCGCGGGCATGACCTTGTCGCCGTTCAACGCCTGGGTCGTGCTCAAGGGGCTGGAGACCTTGTCCATCCGCATGGCCGCGCAAAGTGCCAATGCGCTCAAGCTCGCGCAGTGGCTGGAGGCGCAGCCTGCCGTCGACAAGGTCTACTACCCCGGCTTGCCAAGCCATCCCCAGCATGCGCTGGCCATGAAGCAGCAAAACGGTTGCGGCGGTGCGGTGGTGTCGTTCACGACCCGGCCGGCCAAAGGGCTGGTCACGGTCTCCGGGCCCGCAGCCTTGAATGAAGACGCGCTGCGCCTGCGGCAGGCTGCCTTCCATGTGATCGACCACACACGTCTTTGTTCGATCACGTCCAACCTGGGCGACACCAAGACCCTGATCACGCACCCCTCCAGCACCTCGCACGGCCGCCTGAGCGAAGAGCAGCGCCTGGCCGCCGGCATCACGCAAGGCATGATCCGCGTCGCCGTGGGCCTGGAACACATTGATGACCTCACCGCCGATCTGGCACGAGGCCTTGACAGTTTGAACGTATGACACAAGTCCCTTCACATGTAAGAACGCGTTTTGCCCCGTCTCCCACGGGCTTCATCCACCTGGGCAACATCCGCTCGGCCCTGTATCCATGGGCCTTTGCGCGCGCCAACAAGGGCGTGTTCATCCTGCGCATCGAAGACACCGATGTGGAGCGATCCTCGCAAGAGGCGGTGGACGTCATCCTCGAAGGCATGGCCTGGCTGGGTCTGGATCACGATGAGGGCCCTTACTACCAGATGCAGCGCATGGACCGCTACAAGGCCGTGCTGCAGCAGATGCTGGACAAGGGCTTGGTCTACCCCTGCTACATGAGCACGGCCGAGCTGGACGCCCTGCGCGAGCGCCAGATGGCCAACAAGGAGAAGCCCCGCTACGACGGCACCTGGCGCCCCGAGCCTGGCAAAACCCTGCCGCCCGTGCCCGAAGGCGTCAAGCCCGTGCTGCGCTTCAAGAACCCGCAAGGGGGCTCGGTGGTGTGGGAAGACAAGGTGAAGGGCCGCATCGAGATCAGCAATGACGAGCTCGATGACCTCGTGATCGCGAGGCCCGATGGCACGCCCACCTACAACTTCTGCGTCGTGGTCGACGACATGGACATGGGCATCACGCACGTGATCCGTGGCGATGACCACGTCAACAACACGCCGCGCCAGATCAACATCCTGCGCGCCCTGGGCCAGGAGCCGCCGGTGTACGCCCACTTGCCCACCGTGCTCAACGAGCAGGGCGAGAAGATGAGCAAGCGCCATGGTGCCAAGGCTGTCACGCAGTACCGTGACGAAGGTTATCTGGCGGACGCCATCGTGAACTACCTGGCTCGCCTGGGCTGGAGCCATGGTGACGACGAGATCTTCTCGCGCGCACAACTGATCGAGTGGTTCAACCTGGACCACCTGGGCAAGAGCGCCGGCCAGTTCGATGAAGCCAAGCTGCGCTGGGTGGCCCAGCAACACATGAAGACGGCCGATGACGCCTTGCTGGCCACGCTGGTGGCCGAACAGTGGGCCAAAAGCGGCATCACGGTGCCAGCCGAACTGCAGGGCGCATCCGACAAGCTCAAGGCTATGTGTGCCTTGTTCAAGGATCGCTGCGCCACCACGGTCGAGCTGGCTGACTGGCTGAGCATGTACGTGGCGCCGGTGAGCGCCTCTGCCGAAGAGCTGGCTGCACAGG
Organism: Aquabacterium sp.; assembly: GCA_016185075.1. Classification (GTDB taxonomy): domain Bacteria; phylum Pseudomonadota; class Gammaproteobacteria; order Burkholderiales; family Burkholderiaceae_C; genus Aquabacterium. Next base: position 15,883 of record JACPOH010000113.1, read on the forward strand.
TGACGGACGCCAACAAGCCCGCGATCGCCGCGCTGGCCAAACGTCTGGCCGATGTGGCCTGGGACAAAGCCGCCATCAACCAGGCCATCAAGGACACCATCGGCGAGTTCGGTTTGAAGATGCCGCAAGTGGCCATCCCCGTGCGCCTGCTGGTGTGTGGTCGTGCGCAGACGCCTTCGGTGGATGCGGTGCTGGCGCTGTTCGATCGCGACGTCGTGTTGCAAAGATTGCAGAAAATTGACTGAGGCTTGCTAAGAGGCTAAAAATCGGTATATACTCTCAGTCTCGCTTGAACGACGCTTTGTTCGAAACGACAAAGCAGCCGGGCAACCTGAAGATGGCTCGCAAGGGCACTCAACGGGGGTATAGCTCAGCTGGGAGAGCGCTTGCATGGCATGCAAGAGGTCAGCGGTTCGATCCCGCTTACCTCCACCAAACAGCCAAAAGCTGGTGAGGTGGTCTGGTTGCAGTGTTGCCGGGTACAGCGTCGATCAGGTTGCATGAAGGATTCAGTCCCCTTCGTCTAGAGGCCTAGGACACCACCCTTTCACGGTGACTACAGGGGTTCGAATCCCCTAGGGGACGCCAATTCTTTAAAGTTGGCCGGGTTTTCTTCTTCGTCCCGTGGCCGGTTAGTGGGTGAATACCCCA
>JACPOH010000169.1 GCA_016185075.1 Aquabacterium sp.
GCCCGAATGGCTGGACCACGTCAACGCCTCGGTGCTCAAGGTCAAGCTGGGCAGGGCGATCATCGGGATCTCGTCCATCCATTTGCTCAAGACCTTCATCAATGCCGAGAACTACTCGGACAAGGCCCTGATCGCCCAAACGGCGATCCACATCGCCTTCCTGCTGTCGGCCATGGCGATTGCCGCCACTGACCGCATCCTGCACCCGGCGGGCGAATCGCACGAGAAACATTGATCGACATGCCAAGGGTGCGCCAAGTGCGCGCGTCCTTGGCACAATGTCGGTTTTCTCGCCCCTCCCCGCCCCCAATCGCCTCAAAAAGGCCACTGCCATGACGACCATTCGCTACGACGACCTCGTTGAAAGTGTCGCAGCCGCGCTGCAATACATCAGCTACTACCACCCCGCTGACTACATCGCCCACCTGGCCCGCGCTTATGAACGCGAAGAGTCCCCCGCGGCCAAGGACGCCATCGCCCAGATCCTGACCAACTCGCGCATGTGCGCGGAAGGGCACCGCCCCATCTGTCAGGACACCGGCATCGTCAACGTCTTCCTGAAGATCGGGATGGGCGTGAAGTGGGAAGGCTTTGGTGCCCGCTCCATCCAGGAAGCGGTGGACGAAGGCGTGCGCCGTGGCTACAACAACCCGGACAACAAGCTGCGCGCCTCGGTGCTCTCCGACCCGATCTTCGAGCGCAAGAACACCAAGGACAACACGCCTGCCGTGGTCTTCATGGAACTGATCCCTGGCGACAAGGTGGACGTGACCGTGGCAGCCAAGGGCGGCGGCTCCGAGAACAAGTCCAAGGTGTACATGCTCAACCCGTCCGACAACATCGTGGACTGGGTGCTCAAGACCGTGCCGACCATGGGCGCTGGCTGGTGCCCGCCCGGCATGCTGGGCATCGGCGTGGGCGGCACGGCCGAGAAGGCCGCCCTGCTGGCCAAGGAATCGTTGATGGATGACATCGACATGTACGAACTGCTGGAGCGCGGCCCCCAGAACAAGCTGGAAGAGCTGCGCATCGAGCTGTACGAAAAGGTCAACGCCCTGGGCATTGGCGCGCAAGGCCTGGGTGGCCTGACCACCGTGCTGGACGTCAAGATCAAGACCTACCCCACGCACGCGGCTTCCAAGCCCATTGCCATGATCCCGAACTGCGCCGCCACCCGCCATGCGCACTTCGTGATGGACGGCTCCGGCCCGGTCTACCTGGATCCGCCCAGCCTGGACCTCTGGCCCAACGTGCACTGGGCGCCGGACTACAACAAGTCCAAGCGCGTGGACCTCAACACGCTGACCAAGGAAGAAGTCGCCAGCTGGAAGCCTGGCCAGACCCTGCTGCTCAACGGCAAGATGCTGACCGGCCGCGATGCCGCGCACAAGCGCATCCAGGACATGTTGGCCAAGGGCGAGAAGCTGCCCGTGGACTTCACCAACCGCGTCATCTACTACGTGGGCCCCGTGGACCCGGTGCGTGACGAAGTGGTCGGCCCCGCCGGCCCCACCACGGCCACCCGCATGGACAAGTTCACCGAGATGATGCTGGCCCAGACCGGCCTGATCTCCATGGTGGGCAAGGCCGAGCGCGGCCCCGCCGCCATCGAGGCCATCAAGAAGCACAAGTCGGCCTACCTGATGGCCGTGGGCGGCTCGGCCTACCTGGTATCCAAGGCCATCAAGGCCGCCAAGGTGGTGGGCTTCGAGGACCTGGGCATGGAAGCCATCTACGAGTTCGACGTGGTCGACATGCCGGTGACCGTGGCCGTGGACAGCGGCGGCACCAGCGCCCACATCGAAGGGCCCAAGACCTGGCAGGCCAAGATCGGCAAGATCCCGGTCAGCGTGGCCTGATCGCTTGCAGCGACTGCTCAAAGCCCCGGCGCTTCGGCCTCGGGGCTTTTTCTTGCCCGCCACACCGCAGCAACGTCCGTGCGCTAGCCTTTGCACATGAAGAACCCCTACTTCAACCCTGCCAAGAAACACCACCGGCCAGACGGCTTCCAGAACAACTACATGTCGTTTCGGGGCAAACGCTGGCACGAGATCCTGCGCTGGCGCTGGCAGGCCTGGCGTGCGGGGCACCCTCACCCGCTGCAGTCCCCCATCCCCGTGATCGAGCCTGATCTGGCCTTCATCCACGCCAATGCCAAGGCTGGCCTGGCCATGCAACCGGCCGTGACCTGGATCGGGCACATCACGGTGCTGGCGCAAATGGGCGGGCTCAACCTGCTGACCGACCCCATGTTTTCGGAGCGCTGCTTCCCGGTGCAGTGGGCTGGACCGAAGAGGCAGACGCCGCCTGGCATGAGGCTGGATCAGTTGCCGCACATCGATGTGGTGCTGCTGTCGCACAACCACTATGACCACATGGACGAAGCCTCACTGGTCACCTTGGCGAAACAGCCCGGCGGCTGCCCGCTGTTCATCACGCCATTGGGACACAAGCACTGGTTCGCACGGCGTGGCATCCAGCGCGTGGTCGAGCTGGACTGGTGGGACACGCATGTGCTGGAGGCCACTACACAATCAATGCGTATACCCGTGACCTTGACCCCGGCTCAGCACTGGTCAGCACGCACGGCCACTGACGCCCTGCGCAGCCTGTGGGGTGGCTTTGCGGTGTTGTCGCCTGATTGCCACCTGTTCTTTGCAGGTGACACAGCCTACTCCAAGGACTTCGTCGACATCCGCCGGCACTTCGCCAGGGAGCAGACACCCGAGCTGGGTGGCGGATTTGACATCGCCCTGCTGCCCATTGGCGCCTACGAGCCACGCTGGTTCATGAAGGACCAGCACGTCAACCCGGAAGAATCGGTGCAGATCTTCCAGGACCTGGGCTGCAAACGCGCGCTGGCGGTGCACTGGGGCACGTTTCAGTTGACGGACGAAGCGCTGGATGAGCCGCCGAGGGCGCTGGAACTGGCGAGAAAACAGGCCCACCTTTCACCCGAGGATTTCGCCGTCCTCGCGATTGGCGGCACGCTGCGCACCACGCCACGCAAGGCCGCCCCGCCCTGCAACGGTTAAAAAAAGGCCTCCCAACGGGAGGCCATGAGCTTGTGAGAGACGCGATCAAGCGCGACGCTGACGGCGGATCAGCCAGCCCCCCAGCAGCACGCCTTGCAGCATCAGCGCGTAGGTGCTGGGCTCAGGGATGGCAGCGATGGCCATGCTGACGGCATCGCCCGGCAAGGCTGCTGTCGAAGCCAAACCGTTCACCGAAACAGACAGGCCAAAGTTCGCAAACTGCGTCGTCGAGGAGGAGTTGCTGAACACGC
>JACPOH010000170.1 GCA_016185075.1 Aquabacterium sp.
CGCAGGCCTTCGAACGGGTGGATCAGAACCTGGACCAACTGACCGACAAAGCAGCCGTCAAGGCGTCGTTGGCCGAATTGCGCGGTGACTGGCAGGCGCTGGTCCAGGACGTGAATGCAGGTGGTTTGACAACCTCGGTGAGCATCAAGCGCCATACTCAACTGGTTCAGCGGGAGTTGCTGTTGTTGGAAGACGTGGTCGGGGTTTCCGGACTGGCCCTGGATGCCGACATGCAGTGCTATTACCTCATCATGGCGGCCTTTCGTGATCTGCCCCGCCTGACGGAGAAGCTCGGCCTGTCGCGCGCGAAAGGCACGGCCATGCTGGTGAAGAAGGATGCGTCCTTGCCGGAGGCGCATGCGCTGGCCAGCCTTCAGGACGGTTTGCAGTGGCACGGCCAGGATGCGAGCCGCGACCTGGACAAATCGGGCCTGCTCAAGGAGGCGCAGGCCCGTGAACTGGCAGCCACCGTCAGCCATGCGCAAGCCGAGTTGCAGCGTGGGGTGGCCCTGATCGAGCGGGTCATCCAGGCTGACGATCTGGCGTCCCTGAACGCCATCGACTACTTCAAGGACATGACAGCCGTCATTCAGGCGCAGTTCGCCGTCAGCGAGAAGCTGGTGACGCATCTGGACACCTTGCTGGACGCGCGGGTCGCCGCTGAAACCCGGCAGGTCACGTTGACCGCCTTGGCCATGCTGGTGATGTCCATCCTGGGCGCCAGTCTGGCTTTCATGATCACGCGTCATACCACGCGCACCGTGCAAGGCGCCATGCGTGTGGCCCAGGCGATGGCCACGGGTGATCTGAGCCAGGCCATGCATACCGAGCAGCGCGATGAGATCGGCCACCTGGTGCGGGCCATGGGGCAGGCCGTCGGGCAGTTCAAGCAAGTGATTGTGGGGATCAAGGATGCCAGCGAATCGGTGGCAACCGCTTCCACGCAGATCGCCCAGGGGAACCTGGATCTGAGCGCGCGTACCGAGGATCAAGCCTCATCGCTGCAGCAGACGGCCTCGTCCATGGAGGAAATGTCGGCGACCGTGAGCCACAACGCCAGCACGGCCCAGAGTGCCAATCAACTGGCCCTGGAGGCTGCAGCCGAAGCCGAGCGCAGTGGCCAGATCTTCGGGCAGGTGGTCCACAAGATGTCGGCCATCCAGCAGTCCAGCCGTCGCATTGCCGAGATCAACGCCGTGATTGATGGCATTGCCTTCCAGACCAACATCCTGGCGCTCAATGCGGCGGTGGAGGCGGCACGGGCTGGCGAGCAGGGCCGGGGCTTTGCGGTGGTGGCGGCTGAAGTGCGCAGCCTGGCGCAGCGTTCGGCCCAGGCTGCACGCGAAATCAAGACACTGATTGCGGCGAGTTCGGAAAACGTGGACGAAGGTTACGCCCTGGCCTCGCAGACGGGTGAATCCATCGAACGCCTGGTCAGCCAGGTGCAACAGGTCAGCCAGCTGATGTCGGAAATCGCATCCGGCAGCGAGCAGCAGCATCTGGGCATCATGCAGGTCAACCAGGCCGTGACGCAACTCGATCAGAGCACCCAACAGAATGCGGCGCTGGTGGAGGAGTCCAGCGCGGCGGCCTCCAGCCTGCGGGATCAGGCGCAGCAGCTGCTGCATGCCGTGGGTCAATTCCGGCTGGCCTGAGCGAGACGGGTTTCATGTCAACATAGCGCTTTGAATTCTGCATTCAGGCGCTGTTTTCGACATGACCATCAAACGCATCTTCATTGCCCTGCTGATTCTGCTGCTGCCCGTGCTGTACTTCATGGGCGCGATCAAGTGGAGTTACTCCGACGGTGAGCGCGCCGGCTGGGTGCAGAAGCTCTCCCGCAAGGGGTGGGTCTGCAAGACCTGGGAAGGCGAGCTGGCCCTGGTGTCGCAACCGGGGGCGCCGCTCGAAAAGTTTTCCTTCACCATCTGGGACGACAAGGTGGCCGACGACCTGAACAAATTCATCGGCAAGCGCGTGTCGCTGCACTATGAAGAGAAGGTCGGGCTGCCCACGAGCTGCTTTGGCGACACCCGCTACTACATCACCAAGGTGACGGCGGTGGAGGACATCTCCCTGTCGCCAGGGGTGGTGGTGCACACGGTGCCCGCGGCTTCGGTGCCCGCATCCGCGGCCAGTGCCCCCTGAGCGCCCCCGTGAGAACAGGCCAGCGCACATGAAAAAGGCCCGCTTCGTGCGGGCCTTGTCGCGTCTGCGTGAGGGGCGTCAGGTCATCAGCGCACCAGCAGCACGGGTGTCTTGCAGCGTGCCAGCACCTGTGTGGCCACCGAGCCTGTCACCAGATTCATCAGGTTGCTGTGGCCATGCGAGCCCATGATGATCAGGTCGAACTTGCCCTTGTCGGCCAGCTTGGAGATCACTTCTGGCGCATGACCGGTCTTGGCCACATAGTTGGTGGCCAGATTGTGCTTGGCCGTGAACTTGCGAATGGGCTTGAAGATGCCTTCGGCGGTGTCGTCGTAATAGGTCTTGAGCTGATCAGCCGGGAACATGGCGGCGGCGTGGGGTGGGATCAGGGGCACGACGGTCAGCACGGTGAACTCGTGTGCACCGCCGAGCCATTCTTCATGGGTGGTCAGCCAGGCCAGCATGCGCTTGGTGTAGGGGCTGCCGTCCACGGGGAGCAAGATTTTCATGCGGGTCCTCTTTCTGTTGCGGTGTCAGGATGTGGGCGTTAGTCTAGGTCAATCACGAACTGCTCGACAAAGGTTTCCTGTTCACCCTTGCTGAAGTAGCCCCGCGGGTTGGCCACCACGCGGCATTGCCAGGGCTGGCCTTCGTGCACCCCGCGCTTGAGGTAGTCCACGGGGCAGTGCAGGTGGCCATGCACCCAAAGCTGGGCATGGCGCAGCAGCTCGTCCAGGCCATTGCAGAAGC
>JACPOH010000171.1 GCA_016185075.1 Aquabacterium sp.
CTACGGCAACGCCACCCAGGCCCGCCTGCGCGCCGAAGCCGTGGAGCGCGAACTCAACGAAGGCAAGTGGGAAACCGACCCCACCGTGATCGAACAGCTCACGCTGATGAACGCCAACGTGCTGCGCCAGGAAGACGAGCTCAACCAGCGCAAGGCCAGCAATGCCGCGGCCGCCATCGCCGTGGACAACGCCCGCGAGCGCTACACCGACGTGCTCAAGGTCACGGTGCGCCGCTACCGCAAGAACATCATCGAGCTGGGCCAGCTGGCCGGTGTGGAAGTCAACGCCGAGCTGCCCCACCTCGATGGCGACGACACAGGCCTGCGTCAGGCCGAGCTCAAGGTGCACTTCAACTTCGACGGCAAGGGCAGCATTGGCCTGAACGACGGCGAAGCCTCAGGTGGCCAGCAGGTGATCAAGTCCCTGATCCTGCTGGTGGGCCTGATGAAGGACGACGAGACCCCTGGCGGCTTCGTGTTCATCGACGAACCCTTCGCCCACCTGGACGTGCGCAACATCCAGCTGGTTGGCCACTTCCTGCGCAGCACGCGTGCGCAGTACGTGCTGACCACACCGATCACGCACAACGTCGAGGTGTTCGAGCCGGCCGACGTCACCCTGGTCACGGCCAAGAAGCCCAAGGGCGCGCGCTGGGCGCCGCCGATCGGCGTGCTGCAGCGCCGCCCGCCGCCCGACGTGATCTGATGGCACGCCTGGCCGGGCCAGGCGCCACCATCACGATCAGTTCACCTTGACGGCTGTCCAGGCGGCAGCCACAGCCGCCACCTCATTGCTGCTGGCGCCGTACAGATCGGTCGCGGCCTTGAGGGTGGCCTGACGGGCGCCCGCGTAATTGGTGTTCGAGGTCATGTACACCGTCAAGGCGCGGTACCAGATCTTCTCGGCCTTCTGACGGCCGATACCCTGCACGCTCCCCTTGCCCGTGGCCACGCGGCTGTCGCCCGCGGCACAGGTGCGCGATGGTGAGCCGTTGGATGTGCCTTCGGCCAGCAGGTAATAGAAATGGTTGCCCAGGCCGGACGAATAGTGGACATCCAGCGAACCCATGTTGCTGTACCAGCAGTCGGCCGACTTGCCGTCATCGCTGGGGTTCATCATGTTGCGCAGGGCCGGCGAGCCCAAGGACGGGCCGGCAATCTTTTCGCCGATCAGGTAGTCCCCCGTGTCCACGCTGTTGGCCGCGTAGAACTCCACCATCGAGCCGAAGATGTCCGAGGTGGACTCGTTCAAGCCACCGGACTCGCCTGAATACGTCAGCCTGGCGGTCGTCGATGTCACACCATGCGACATCTCATGGCCCGCCACATCCAGCGCCACCAGGGACTTGAGCACCTTGCCATCCCCATCGCCATAGGTCATGCAAAAGCAGTTGTCCGTCCAGAAGGCGTTGTTGTAGTTGCTGCCGTAATGCACCCGGGAGTAGGCCTTCTTGCCCGTGTTGTCGATGCCATTGCGGCCATGCACCTTGGCAAAGTAATCCCAGGTCGTCTGAAAGCCGAAGGCCGCGTCAGCCGCGGCGCTGTTGCGGTTGGCGGTGGTGCCATCACCGAACACGCCCGTGGTGCTGGTAGACGTCTTGCCCGAAGCCGGAATCACGAACAGCAGGAGGTTGGTATCGGTGCCATTGTTGACATCGGACACGTAGTGCCCACCGCGGCCGTTGTCGACCAGCGAGTAGGTGCCATTGCTCAGGCTGGCCTTGACGCCGACATCGCCACCATACAAGGTGCGCCCCGTCACGCCAACGTCGGCGGTGTGAACGTCATCCCACCTGTCAAGGATCTGGCCATTGCCCGCATTCACGATCAGGTGCATCTGGCTGGGTGTGCCATCGGCCTGGACCCCGTTGATGGTGACATCCCAGGCCAGCCGCGGCTGCGCCTCGCGTGCCCAGATGACCAGCTCCTTGTTGCCCATCTTGCCTTGCCGATGCGGGAAGGCGGCCAACGCGGCGCGCATGGCTTCGGCGGCACCGCGGATCGGGTTGATGTCCAGCGCGGCGGCACGGTGCCACGTGCGGCTGATGCCCTGGTGGCCCGCTTGCGGGTGGCCATGCACCACCGCATCGCCGCCGATCACGCGCAGGCCCTTGTAGCGGCGTGCCATCCGAACGTGCTCGGTGCCGTCGGCATCGACGATCAGGTCCACCGCTTCGAAGGCGTCATCGCTGGACACATGCTCGCTGGCGGCCGCAGCGGCGCGGGCCATCGCCTGCCCGCTCAAGGCATTCAAGGCGCGCAACACCGCAGGGCGATCCGGCGCGGGCTGGCCGGCCCAGGCCGGCAAGGCGGCCCCGCAGATCACGGCCACGCTCCAGCTCAACAGACGCTTTTGGTACTTCATACATAACCCTTTTCGACTACATTGGCCACCCCTCCAATCGGGCAGCCAACACAGGCGGCCATGGTAGGGATCCAGCGCGTTGCCGCCATTCGGTAAGCCCCCCTGCTCCGTCTCCCTAGAAGACAGGGCGAAATGTCATCGCGTTGACATCCCCATGCCGGTGGGCTCGCTATAAGTCAGACAGGGGCCACCGCCCATTCGGCTTCGGTCGTGATGCAAATCACGCCAACTAACCTGAAATGACTAGGTGCTTGCCCGAAAACGTCCAGCGCCCGACAAAGCCACGACAGCCGTCGCCAGACACTCGCGCACCAACTTGATCAAAGTCGTTCCGGAGTTGTCGATGTCGTCCAAGAACAAGCTCACTGCCAAAGCCACGACCCTGGCCGCCATGCTGCTGTGCTCGGCCCATGCCCACGCGGGCCTTTTTTCCGTGTTCACCAACCCCCAGGCGACGCTGGGCAACCTGCTGGGCACCTCAGCCTCGCCAGCCGAACCGGCCACGGTCCATCAATTTGCCAACGGTTGTTATGCCGCCAAGGTCGGCGGCGGCTTTCTGCGGCCTGGCCCTCTGGGGCAGGCCTACCTGGCCAACGGCGGCAGCGCCAACGATGGCACCCCCTTTTTCATGAAGCCCACCGGCCTGGGCTCCTACATGCTGTACGACAGCAGCGCGCAGTACCTGCACGCTGGCCTGCTGATGACACGCACCAAGGACCTGTCTGACAACGTCGAGTGGCGACTCGACCCGGTGAGCGGCCAGGCGGGCACCTTCCAGCTGTACTCGCCGGCTACGAAGATGTGGCTCAACCGATCGCCATTGGGCACCATCAGCCAGACCCCTCTGCAGAGCCTGGCCGCCAGCGTGCAGTTCGTGCCCAGGCAGGGCTGCCTGCCCTACCCCGAGCTGAGCACCAACTCGACGGGCGTGGTCAAACCCAAGCAGTGGGAAGATGGCAGCGTCTACGGCATCGCCGACTCGCACAACCACATGTTCTCCAGCGACCTGTTCGGTGGTTCGATCATGCACGGCGAGGTCTACCACAAGCTGGGCGTGACCAAGGCGCTGGACGACTGCAACAAGACCCACGGCGACAACGGCTGGCACGACGTCATGGCCAGCAGCACCGGCGCGGGTGCCGAAGACATCCTGGGCATCTTCTACCGCAAGCCACGCCACAAGACCGATGGCTACCCGACCTTCACCGATTGGCCCAAGCGCGACACCATCACGCACAACGTGAGCTACTACAAGTGGGTGGAGCGCGCCTACCAGGGCGGCCTGCGCTTCATGAACGTCTCGCTGACCACGAACAACGTGATCTGCGACATCTACAAAGGCCTGATCGGCACACTGGACCCGACCTATCGCTCCGGCTCCTGCAACGACATGGACAACCTCGACATCGGCATCGCGCGCGTCAAGGGCCTGCAGGACTACATCGATGCGCAAAGCGGTGGCCCCGGCAAGGGCTGGTTCCGCATCGTGTACTCGCCCCAGGAAGCGCGTGATGTGATCAACCAGGGCAAGATGGCCGCCATCATCGGCCTGGAGAACTCCAACCTGTTCAACTGCCTGGACACCAACCCGCTGTGCACCAAGGAGTACATCGCCCGCAAGGTCGATGAGTACTACAAGAAGGGCGTGCGCACGATGTTCACCATCCACAAGTTCGACAACGCCTTCGGCTCGCCCAACGTGGATGGCGGCACGCTGATCAATGTGGGCAACTTCATCGAGAACGGCCGTTTCTTCAACATGGAAACGTGCGAGTCCCCGCTGGTCAACGGCGGCACCTACCATGAAGCCAACATCACCGACCTGCTCGGCGGCGTGCCCGCTGGCGTCAAGGTGGCGGTGTCCAGCTCGGTCAAGGCCGCCTTGGGGCCCAACAACATCATCAGCAAGGCCATCGACGGCGCCATCATTTACCAGGACCCACCCAAGGGCTACTCGCACTGCAATGCCGGCACGCTGACTTCCAAGGGTGCCTTCCTGCAGGTGGAAATGATGAAGCGCGGCATGATCCTGGAGGCCGACCACCTGTCGCCCAAGGCCTATGACGTCTTCCTGGGCATCGCCCGCGCCTACGACTACCCCTTTGTCTTCAGCCATGCCTTGACGCACCAGCAGGCTCGTGGCTTCGACACCTGGAAGGAGCCTTTGGCGCTTGGCGGTGCGGCCTACCCCATGCTGACGGAAAACAGCGTGGGGCGCATCGACACGATCCGCCAGCATGCGGCACAGCGCCGGGCCATGGGTGCCTTCGAAGCGGTGGGCTGGGGCTCGGACAACAACGGCATGGTGGGCCTGCCCAATGCCTGCGGGCAGGACGCCGGCGGCAAATGTACGCCCGTGACCTACCCCTTCAAGTCCCTGGACGGCCAGATCACCTTTGACAAGATGGTGATGGGCAAGCGCACGGTGGACTACAACAAGGAAGGCATGTCCACCATTGGCCAGTTGCCCGAGTACATCGAAGAAATGCGCCTCAATGGCGCCACCGATGCCGACATGGCCGCCCTGTTCCGCTCCGCCGAAGGCTACATCCGCACCTGGGAGCGCTCGCTGCAACGTGCCGCCACCATTCGCTGATGAACGGCATGTGCTTGTCCAGGCGCTCAGCCCTGGCGGCTTTGCTGCTGGGGCTGACGATGGGGGCCGCGCAGGCCGCCCCCGAGCCCTACGCCCTGAAATGGGCTGAACTCCAGCCCGATGCGCCTGCACTGCGCCAGACGCTGGTGGCCATGAGCCCGGCCCAGAAGGAGCGCCTGATGCGCGCCCTGCAGCAACGCGAGTTGCAGCGCCAGCTCGACACGGGGCGCCTCAGCACCGACGCCCTCCCCGCGACACAGGCTGCACTCATGCAGGAGGACCTGCGAGACCTGGCCCCCTTGCTCAAGGACATCACCGCGTTCGAGGCGCGTCGATCCAGGGAGATGAACCCGGCCAGGCAGGACCAGCTCGTCTCCTTGCGCGGCTACCTGCTGCCCATGCGCATGAAAGACAACAAGGTCACCGAGTTCCTGCTGGTGCCCACAGCCGGGGCCTGCATCCACGCGCCGCCGCCACCCATCAACCAGATGGTGGTGGTGAGCTATCCCGCAGGCTGGCCCCTGGGGGACCTGGCCGACCCCGTCACCGTGGCGGGCAAGCTGAGCATAGGCCGAACGCGCGCCAGGCTCGCGCTGTCTGACGGGACCAGTGACGTTGAAGCCGGCTACACGCTGGCCGCCGACCTCGTCCGCCCCTGACCATGCGAACCGACAGGCCTGCACCTTTGGTGGAACTCAGCTCGCTTCGCCACACCTGGCCGGGGCAGGCCGCCCCCACGCTGGACATCCCACAACTGCACATCGCCCCCGGTGAGCGCGTCTTCCTGCATGGCCCCAGCGGTTGCGGCAAGAGCACCCTGCTCTCCCTGATCACGGGCATGCGCCCGGCCCAGAGCGGGCGGGTCAGCGTGCTGGGGCAGGACCTCGGCGCACTCAGCCCCGCACAACGCGATCGCTTCCGCGCAGACCACATCGGCTACGTCTTTCAGCAATTCAACCTGCTGCCTTACCTGTCCGTGCTGGACAACGTGACCCTGTCTGCCCGCTTCTCTGCCCTGCGCCGTCAACGCGCTCGCACATCGCCACAGCACACCAGCGCCCTGCTGACCCGCCTGGGCCTGAGCGAGTTGCAAACGCGCCCCGTGCACAGCCTGTCGGTGGGACAACAGCAGCGCGTGGCCCTGGCCCGCGCGCTCATGGGCCATCCCGAGCTGATCGTGGCCGACGAACCGACCTCCGCCCTGGATGACGACCATCGGGATGCTTTCATGGCCCTGCTGATCCAATGCGCCGAAGCCCAGGGTGCCAGCGTGCTGATGGTCAGCCACGACGACGCGCTGGCCCGGCACTTTCACCGCCAGATCAGCCTGGCCCGCCCCCATGCTTGAGATGGCGCTGGCCAGCCTGCTCAGCCGCCGCCTGACCGTGGCCCTGAGCACCTTGACGGTGGCACTGGCCACCCTGCTGCTGCTCGGGGTCGAGCGCGTGCGCACCGAAACGCGCACCAGCTTTGCCCAGACCATCAGCGGCACCGACCTCATCGTCGGCCCGCGCACGGGCGGCATGCAACTGCTGCTGACCAGCGTCTTCCACATCGGCAACGGCCCGGACTCGGGGGTGAGTTGGGCCAGCTATGAACGCTGGGGGCAAGATGCCCGCGTGGCCTGGCGCGTGCCCATCGCGCTGGGCGACAGCCACCAGGGCTTCACCGTGGTCGGCACCACACCCGGCTATTTCACCCACCTGCGTTACGGCGAGGGACAAGCCCTGCGCATGGCCCAGGGGGCCTCTTTCCAGCAGGCCCACGACGTGGTGCTGGGTGCGCAGGTCGCGCGCCAGTTGGGCTACCGCCTGGGCGACAAGCTGACCCTGAGCCATGGCGCAGCCCGGGCACACCATGACGGCGACGAGGCCCCACACGAGGATGAACACGATCACGCCCAGCACCCCTTCGTGGTGACGGGCATCCTGGCGCCCACCGGCACACCCATCGACCGAACCCTGCACGTCAGCCTCGATGCCCTGACCCGCATCCACGAAGGCTGGGAATCCGGCAGCGCCTCCCTGCTGGCGCAGACGGGCGTGCTGGCCGCCGCGCAAGACACCGCCACCGCGCCCCCCACACGCATCAGCGCCTTTCTCGTCGGCCTGCATCAACCCACCGCCATCCTGGGCTACCAGCGCGCGGTCAACCAGTTCCAGGGCGAGGCCCTGCAAGCGGTCATGCCCGGCGTCGCCCTGGCCGAGTTGTGGCAACTCATGGCCCTGGCCGAACAGGCCTTGCGGGTGCTGTCTGGCTTCGTCATGTTGATGGGCCTGCTGGGCATGCTGGCCGCCCTGCTCACGGGCCTGAACGAACGCCGCCAGGAAATGGCCATCCTGCGTGCCGTCGGCGCACAACCCAGGCACATCGCGGCCTTGCTCATGGGCGAGACCACCACGCTCGTCTCACTGGGGATCGCCTGTGGCCTGGCCGGCCTGTACGCCTGCATCCTGACGCTGGCACCCTGGCTGCGCAGCAGCTACGGGCTGGACCTGCCCGTGCGTGCCCCGACACCGACCGAGTGGCAACTCATGGGCGGCACGCTGATCGCCGGCGCCTTGATCGGCCTGCTGCCAGCCTGGCGTGCCTGCCGCCTGACCAGCCCATAGGCCCGAAGGCGGCATCGAGGGCATGAAAACGCGGGCCAGCGCGGCTGGCGCACCCAACACACCGAACACACCCAAACGGCCAAACATTAACTTTGTCGGCCAAACGACGACTCGGGATTACCCGACGCGCATTACACGCCAAGCGTCATCGCCTTGACACTTTCACCCCCCTTGGCTTAGGGGTGACCGGGTCCGAGCGGAGGCTAACCCACCCCCTGAAAAAAACACCGTGTTTCAGACTGCCTCACATGGTCCACACAACCCGTTGATGGAGTCAACATGTCACTCAATGCATTGATCAAGGCCGCGTCCAAGGCCATCGGTGTCAGCCTGCTGTGCAGCCTGTGCAGCCTCGCGGCACAGGCTGCCTACCTGAAATGGGAAATGGTCGAATTGCCCGCATCCAGCGGTGCATCCTGCGGCAACGGCACGCCTTACCGCTTCTTCGTCAACCGCACGCCCTTCACCAGCAAGACGGTGGTGATGTACGAAGGCGGCGGCGCCTGCTGGGAAAAGGGCACCTGCGAAAACAAGGCCGGTACGCTGCTGGGCGCCGTCAACCCCGATGGCATCCCCTCCAACTACATGAGCGACTGGAACCGCCAGGCCCACTATGGCCTGGTGACGCCCTTTACCGCCCGCATCGACCCGCTGACCTCCACACAAACCCAGAGCTGGAACATCGTCTACCTCACCTACTGCACAGGTGACGTGCACGCCGGCAACAAGGTCACGACCTACACAGACAACACCGGCTCGGTGGCCTGGTACCACCGTGGTGCCGTCAACGCCAAGGCTGTCAGCGACTGGATGGCCGCCAACCTGCCCAAGCCCGACGTGCTGCTGCTCACCGGCTTCTCGGCAGGCGGCACCGGCTCGACGGTGAACTTCCCCTACATGCGCACCGTCACCAAGGCCAACAAGGCCGCGCTGCTGGCAGACTCGGGCCCGCTGTTCTGGGCGCCTCGTGACAGCACGCCGGAGCAGTCGCCTTCGCTGCCACTGCACAACAAGATCCGTCAAGTCTGGGGCCTGGACGAACCCAATGGCCTGGCCACCGAGCTGATCAGCAAGTACCCCACGGCTGGTGACGTCAACAACCTGGGCTCGATGACGGCGGGCTTGAGCAAGATCTTCCCGAATGACCGCATTGGCTATGCGATGTTCCAGGAAGACACGAACTACTCGGCCTTCTCGTACGAAAAGTTCTACCCGGAGATCTCTGGTGCGGCCACACCTGAAGCTCGACTGGCTGCCCTGAACAGCCGTTGGCGCCAGGACATCAACACCATGGTGGCCCACCTGCCGGCCGGCCCCAACCTGGGCTACTACCTGCCCAACTACCGCGAGATCAACGGATCACACTGTCTGACCATCGTGACCTTCGGTGACACGGGCATCAAGGAAGCCAAGCTCGCGGGTGTAGGCACCTTCCTGGACAACCTGCTGGACTTCTCAGGCAAGACACCGGTGATCCGCTCGCTGGAGCTGAGCCGCGAGAAAGCCCCTGCCACGACCATCTCTGACCTGATCGCACAGATCATCGGCAAGGCCGGTCTGTTCTGACCTGCCTGCACAGGCCAGGCACAGGCCAAACAAAACGGGCTCCACTGGAGCCCGTTTTTCATGGAGCGCGATGACGCCCCGGTTCAGCCAAGGGCCTGCGCTCAGTGACGCCGCCGACGGCTGGCCACCAGGCCCATCACACCCAGGCCGGCCAGGGCCAGGGCCAGGGACTCGGGTTCGGGCACGGCCGGCGTCGCGTACAGGCTGCCCAGGTAGGCATGGCCGCCCTTGGGGAAGATGCCTTCCACAGTCAGCGTGTGCGTGCCAGCCGCCAGGCCACTGAAGCTGAAGCCATAGCCGGTCGGCGTGCTGGCCAGCGTCAGGGCATTGCCATCGATCAGCACCGAGCTGAACGAGACCGTCCCGAAGAACGTGCCCACGGAGCCAATCACATCGCTCTTGATGGCCAGGTCAAAGAAGAAATCGTTGCTGAAGACCCCGCCGGCGGCTTTGCCGGTGGACAGCAGATTGCCATACAGCGCAGGGGTAGGCGACAAGACGCCCAGGCTGTCATCGGGGTACGCCGCCACGCCCGCCGACGCCGCACCCGCCATCAGCACCGATGCCGCCGCAAGAACCACGTTCAGTTTCATGAAAACCTCCTAAAACCCGCCACACGAACCACATGGCGGCCGGAAACAACCAGAGTTCACGCCTGACGCCATCAATTTGACCCAAGCAGGGTGTGTTTTACGTCACGAACCGGGCGCGCAGCACCCCCCAACTTAATGGAACATCGTGACAAGTCGCAAGGCGCCATGGGCCGAATGAACCATTCGGACACATGCGTGCAGGCAAAGAAAAAGGCCCCGAAGGGCCTTTTCTGCGCAAGCGGTGCCAGATCAGGCAGCCAGACGCTGCTCCAGCTTGGCCTTGGTGGCGGGCATGGCAGCAGGCAGGTTGTAAGCCAGTTGCGTGAACAGCTCGTCGTGCAGCTTGAGCTCTTGTGCCCAGGCAGCCTTGTCGATGCCGATGACGGACTGGAACTGTTCCTTGGTGAAGTTCAGGCCATTCCAGTTGATGTCTTCGTAGTTGGGGCTCAGGCCGAACGCGTTTTCGGTGCCCTTGGCCTTGCCTTCCAGGCGGCCAACCATCCACTCCAGAACGCGCATGTTCTCGCTGTAGCCAGGCCACACGAACTTGCCGTCAGCGCCCTTGCGGAACCAGTTCACGCAGTAGATCTTGGGCAGCGCGTGGCCGGCGGCCTGCAGCTTGGCGCCCAGATCCAGCCAGTGCTGGAAGTAGTCGCTCATGTTGTAGCCCATGAAGGGCAGCATGGCGAACGGGTCGCGGCGCACCACACCTTGCTGGCCGAAAGCGGCAGCGGTGGTTTCCGAACCCATGGTGGCGGCCATGTAGACGCCTTCGGTCCAGTCACGGGCTTCGGTCACCAGCGGCACGGTGGTCGAGCGACGGCCGCCGAAGATGAAGGCGTCGATGGCCACACCAGCGGGGTTGTCCCACTCGCTGTCGAGCGCGGGGTTGTTGGTGGCAGCCACGGTGAAGCGGGCGTTGGGGTGAGCGGCCTTGACGCCCTTTTCCTTGGCGATCTGGGGCGTCCAGTCATTGCCTTGCCAGTCGATCAGGTGGGCGGGCGGCTCGTCGGTCATCGACTCCCACCACACGTCGCCGTCATCGGTCAGGGCCACGTTCGTGAAGATCACGTCGCGGTCCAGCGACTTCATGCAGTTGAAGTTGGTCAGGGTGTTGGTGCCAGGGGCCACGCCGAAGTAACCGGCTTCGGGGTTGATGGCGTACAGCTTGCCGTCGGCACCGGGCTTGATCCAGGCGATGTCGTCACCGATGGTGGTGACCTTCCAGCCCTTGTAGCCCTCGGGCGGGATCAGCATGGAGAAGTTGGTCTTGCCGCAAGCCGAGGGGAAGGCGGCCGCCACGTGGTATTTCTTGCCTTCGGGGTTGGTCACGCCCAGGAGCAGCATGTGCTCGGCCAGCCAGCCTTGGTCACGGCCCATCGTGGAAGCGATACGCAGGGCGAAGCACTTCTTGCCCAGCAGGGCGTTGCCACCGTAGCCCGAACCGTAGGACCAGATTTCGCGGGTCTTGGGGTAGTGAACGATGTACTTGGTGTCGGGGTTGCAAGGCCATGCCACGTCCTTCTGACCTTCGGCCAGCGGGGCGCCCACGGTGTGCACGCAAGGCACGAACTCGCCGTCGGTGGCCAGCACGTCGATCACGCCCTTGCCCATGCGGGTCATGAGCTTCATGTTGACGGCCACGTAGGCGCTGTCAGACAGTTCAACGCCGATGTGGGCGATGTTCGAACCCAGCGGGCCCATCGAGAACGGCACGACGTACATCGTGCGGCCCTTCATGGCGCCCTTGAACAGGGCGTTTTCACCGGTCTGCAGCTTGGCGCGCATCTCGGCGGGGTCACACCAGTTGTTGGTGGGGCCGGCGTCTTCCTTGCGGTCAGAGCAGATGAAGGTGCGGTCTTCCACACGGGCCACGTCGGACGGGTGGGTCCAGGCCAGGTAGCTGTTGGGGCGCAGTTCGGGGTTGAGCTTCTTGAACGAGCCGGCAGCCACCAGCTGGGCGCACAGGCGGTCGTATTCTTCGGTAGTGCCGTCGCACCAGTAGATGTCCTTGGGCTGCAGCAGGGCAGCCATCTCGGCCACCCAGGCGATCAGCTTGGTGTTTTTGACGTAGGCAGGTGCGTTCACCTGTGCAGCAGTCGTCGTCATGTGAAAAGCTCCAGAAAGTAAAAAACAGGGTCTCGGCAGCCCCATAAAGTGCGCGATTCAGCTTATGAATCAACAACTTATGACGCTATCGACACCCCGCTAGCGGTGTGATCCCTGGCCCTTGTGAGGCCGACAATCCGTGACAGTGGAACCGCGTAGTTTAGTCCACTCGCCGGGTTTTGAGTTCCCCCCTCGGCCGGGGGGGCCGCGACAGGGGGGCCTATCAGGGTGAGACTTGAGTCACGAAGCGCCCGTGTTTTTGTATCCTGATACATCTTGCGTCCCGGGTTTCGGGCCGCACCGAGCCGCTGCGGGCACACTTGTCACACAGGCGCTTTTCGCGATTTTTTTCACACCCACCACCATGCCCGAACTGGCTCGCCGCCCCTTCCTGCAATTGAGCGCCCTTGGCCTGCTGGGGTGGAGCGTGCCCCCCTCGGTGCTGGCGCGCGAGCGGGTGGTCGCCAGGGCCGAGAGCCCCCTGGTCGGTGTGGACCCTCTGCTCGTGGCCTCCGGCCTGACGGGTCGCTGGCAATCGGCCATGAAACAGGATCTGGGCTGGTCGGCACGCTGGACGACGCTGGAAACCAGCGACGTGCTGCAGCAACTGGAGCAGGGCCAGGTGGATGCGGGGCTGTTTTTGTCCCACCCGCGCGCCGACGAGCTCGACAAGCAGGGCCTGATCTACAACCGCGTCACGCTGGCGCGCACCGATGTGCTGCTGCTGGGCCCTGCCGACGATCTGGCCGGCATCCGCAGCGAAACCGACCCGGCTCGCGCACTGGCCCAGGTGCTGGCGGCACACCATGCGGGTGCGGCGCGATGGCTGCCGCCACCCGCCGGTTCGGCGCTGGCCGCCCTGGCAGATCAGCTCACCAAAGGGTTGGCCAGCAAAGGCTTGCCGCCCGTTGCCGCAGCCAAGGCCGGGCAAAGCGCCCCGGCGTACCGCCTCATGACCCGCGCACAGTGGCTCAAGGCCCCGCCCAAAGGCGAGCGCCTCAAAGTCTGGCTGGCCGATGGGCCCGCCATGTCGCTGCAGGCCCAGATTGCCAGCTCGTTTCGGGCTCGCCACCCAGGTGCCAAGCTGCTGACCACCTGGCTGCAATGGCCCTTGGCCCAGAACGCGATCAAGTCCACCCGTCCGGCCTGGCAGGCCATGAAGGAGTGAGCCGTGTCCTCATTTGAACTCGAAGCGCTGTCCTTGAGCCTGCAGGTGGCGGTGATCACCTTGCTGATCTCCACACCGCTGGCGGTCGCGCTGGCCACCCTGATGGCGCGCACGACCTGGCGTGGCAAGGTGGTGCTGGACACCCTGATCCTGCTGCCCATGGGGCTGCCGCCAGCCGTGATCGGCTTCGGCCTGCTCATCAGCCTGGGCGGAGTCGGTGGCAATGGCGGTTGGCTGCACAGCTGGACGGGCTACAGCCTGAGCTTCTACCCGGCGGGCGCCATCATCGCCGCCAGCGTGATGACCGTGCCGCTGATGGTGCGCATCCTGCGCCCCGCCTTCGAGGCCACGGACCCCATGCTGCTGCCGGTGGCACGCACCTTGGGCGCCTCGCGTTGGCAGGGCTGGTGGACGATCACGCTGCCCCTGGTGTGGCCGGCCGTGGCGTCGGCCATGGCGCTGGGGCTCACGGCCGCCTGGGGGGACTCGGGCGCCACGCTGGTGCTGGCTGCAGCCCTGCGCCCGCATCACATCGGCGACACCACCGCACCGGTGGCCCTGGTGCAAGCCTTGCTCAACCAACAGGACGGTGAAGACGCGGCCTGGCATCTGGCCCTGGTGTCGCTGCTGATCGCCATGGCGGCCATAGCCATCAGTGAATGGGGGCGTCAACGCTGGCGTCGTCGCTGGCAGGCTCGCCTGCGCCCCGTGGGCCTGAGCATCAAGACCTCATGAATGAACAAACACTGCCGCGCACGCTGAGCGTCGAGTTGCGGCTGCAACAACCCGGGCTGGACATCCGCGCACAGTTCCGCGTTCCGCCGGGCAAAGTGTGCGCCCTGGTCGGGCGAGCAGGCTCAGGCAAGAGCGCCTTGCTCAAGGCGACGGCTGGCCTGATGCCATCCAAGGGAGGCCGCATCGCCCTGGGCACGGATGCCGTGTACGACTCGGCCTCCCGCGTCAACAAGCCACCGCATGAACGCCGCATCACCTGGCTGGACGGGCACACGCACCTGTTTCCGCATCTCAATGTGAAGGCCAATCTGCAGTACGGCATCAAAGGCCTGGGCATCACCCGCAAGGCGCCCGAGTTCGACAAGGTGGTGAGCTGGCTGGACCTGTCCTCGCTGCTGAACCGCCGCCCCGAGGCCCTGACGGTCAGCCAGCGCGTCAGGGTGGCCCTGGGCCGCGCCCTGATCTCCGGCCCCAATGCCCTGCTGCTGGACGACCCGCTTGGCGAAGTGCCCACGCATGAGCAGGAAGCCCTGCTGGAGCTGCTGGCCGAGGTGCCCGAGCGCTTCAAGCTGCCCATGGTGCTGGTGAGCCCGCGCATGAACGAGGTCATCCGCCTGGCAGACGAGGTGGTCATCCTGCACGAAGGCCGCATGGCCAGCGCCGGCCCGGCCGCGCAGATCCTGTCCGACGTGTCCTTGTCCACCTTCCTGGAGGGCGTGCATGCAGGCAGCGTGCTGGAGGGTGAAGTCAAGCGCCATGACATCGACTGGCTGCTCAGCGAGGTGGACGTATCCGGCCAGCGCGTGACGGTACCCGCCACGCTGCACCCCGTGGGCAGCAAGGTGCGCCTGAAGGTGCGTGCCCGCGACATCACGCTGCACCGCGCCGAGCCCACGGACACCAGTTGCAGCAACCACCTGCGCGGCCGCATCACCCAGATCATGCTGGCGGGCGAACACGGTACCTACGGCGCCGTCGGCATGGAGCTGGACCGCGCGCTGGATGCCGCCGACAGTTCGCAGCTCAAGCCCGGCGCGCCCATCTGGGCGCTGCTCACACGCAAGTCCATCCAGAAGATGGGCTGGGCCCCCGGGCAACCGGTGGTGCTGGGCTTCAAGGCCATGGCCACCACGGTGTCAGCCTGGCGCTGACGCGGTGATCGGGGTGGCGGCATACTGGCAAGCCACTTTCTGTCACCCTCCTTGCGCATCCCTGCCCCCGGCCCTGCCATGCCCAGCCTCCTGCCTCGCCAACTGCTGTCGATCAACGTCGCCGCCCCCAGCCCGCTCACCATCGAGGGCCGCCAGATCATGAGCGCCATCGGCAAGCGGGCCGTGAGCACCCTGGCCGACCCGCAACGCGTGGTGGTTCACCCCCTGGGCCTGGAAGGCGACGACCAGGCTGACACCAGCGTGCACGGTGGTTTGAGCAAGGCCGTGTACGCCTACCCGCACGAGCACTACACGTTCTGGCAGACGGTGCGTGCGCAGGCACAAGCCCAGGCCTGGGGTGAGGTGATGCCACATGGCATGCTGGGGGAGAACCTGACGCTCACCGGTCTGCTGGAAGGCGATGTGTACGTCGGTGATGTGCTGCAGTTCCCCGATTGCAGCCTGGCCGTCAGCGAGCCGCGCCGGCCCTGCTACAAGTTCCAGGCCATCATGGGCTTCAAGCACGCGGTGAAGATGATGGCGCAATCCGGCTACTGCGGCTTTTACCTGGCCGTGCGCCAGCCCGGCACCATCGCGGCGGGCGAGTCTTACGAGGTGATCCCCGGCGCGCGCGAAGTCAGCATCGCCGAACTGTTCAAGGCCCGGATGCACCGCGGCGTCTGAGCCTCCCACACACCCTCACAGGAGAAGCCCATGTCCAGCGAACGCCACGTCATCCTGCACCATGCCCCTCAGACCCGGTCGGCCGGCGCCCTGGCGTTGCTGGAAGAGCTGGGCGCCGACTACGAGCTGCATGTGCTCAACTTGAAAACCGGCGAGCAACGCCAGCCGGCCTACCTGGCCATCAACCCGATGGGCAAGGTGCCCGCCTTGTCGCACCAGGGCACGCTCGTCACCGAGCAAGGCGCCATCTACATCTACCTGGGTGACCTGTATGCCGACAAGGGCCTGGCGCCGCAGATGGGTGACCCGCAACGCGGCGCCTACCTGCGCTGGCTGGTGTTCTATGGCTCGTCATTCGAGCCCGCCGTGGTGGACCGCGCCATGAAGCGTGAGCCCGCGCCGCCCTCGACCTGTCCCTATGGCGACTTCGACACCATGCTCAAGACGCTGACGGACCAGCTGGCCAAGGGGCCTTACCTGCTGGGCGACCGCTTTTCGGCAGCCGACGTGCTGTGGGGCACGGCCTTGAGCTGGACCACCCGGTTCGGGCTGGTACCGGCCACGCCCGTGATCCAGGCGTACATCGAGCGGGTCACGTCACGCCCAGCCTCCGTGCGCGCAGCGGCCATTGACGCGGAGCTGATCGCCAGCCAGACTGCCTGACATGCGCACCCTCAACATCACCGTCGACATCGCCGTGGAACCTGACGCGGTCATGGCTTTTGCGGCCGACCCGCGCAACCTGCCTCGCTGGGCGCCCGGTTTTGCGCGGGGCATCGCCCCCGAAGGCGATGAGTGGGTCGTGCAGACCGAGCAAGGCCCCGTGCGGCTGTGGTTCACGCCGCCCAATGCGGACGGCATCCTCGACCACGTGGTGCGCCTGCCCAATGGCGCTGAAATCATGAACACGATGCGGGTGCTGGCCCATGCCACCGGCAGCACCGTGTCCTTCGTGCTGCATCAGCATGCGGGCATGAGCGAGGCGCAATTCGCGCAGGACGCCGAACTGGTGCGCGCCGACCTGCTCAACCTCAAGGCCCTGCTGGAAGACTGATCAGTCCTCGTCGTCCCAGCGCTTGAGGCTGCGTTTGACCTCGTCGAGCCACTTGCGCACCTCCGCGCTCGATGCCAGTTGTTGCTTGAGCCAATCGGGGCGCTGGCTGGGCCGCTTCGCCAGCGACACAGCCAGGGCAGGCTTGTCGCCTGGCTGAAGGGCCAACTCGATCACCGGCAGCCCCTTCCAGTCGAAGCGCACCAGTGCGCCCGTGCCCTTCTCGGCCAGGGGCTTGAGCTCACGCAGGTCTCGACGCAGCTTGACCAAGGCCTCGTCGGCCTTGAAGGGCGGCAGGGCAAAAAAGTCCGACAGTTCGTCGCTCATGATGGGGCTCCTGCATTGACGATGCCGGCGGCCACATGCCCCGATGGCACATGGGGCGCGGCGTTTTCGACATGACCGGTCTGGTCATCGAAGAAGAAATCGGGCTCGAACTCGCGCAGGAACTCGCCCTTGGGCAAGCCGCCCAGGAACAAGGCTTCGTGCACGTCGATGCCCCAGTCCATCAGCGTGCGAATGGCACGCTCGTGCGCCGGCGCCCCGCGTGCCGTGACCAGGGCTGTGCGGATGCGCATGGCGGTTTCACCCTGGGCAGGGTCACGCTGCTGCAGCTCGTGCAAGGCCATCAGCAAGGGCTTGAACGGCCCGCCCTGCAGAGGTTGCTCGGCCATGGCCACCTCGTGCGCATGGAAGGCATCCAGGCCGCCTTTCTGGAACACCCGCTCGGCCTCATCCGAGAACAACACGGCGTCACCGTCAAAGGCAATGCGCACTTCGTTCGGGTGCGCGTCCCCGGCCCGCGCGGCATGCGGCAAGACACGGGCAGCGGGCACCCCCGCGGCCAGCGCCGAGCGCACATCGTTTTCGTTGGCCGACAGGAACAGATGCGCCTGCAGCGGCCGCAGGTAGCGCCAGGGGCTTTGCCCACGCGTGAACACACCGCGCTCGATGGGCAGGCCGTAATGCTTGGCCGAGCGGAACACCCGCATGCCCGACACCGGGTCGTTGCGCGACAGGATCACCACTTCGACGCGGGCGTGATCCGGCGTGTTGAAGGCCAGCAGCTTGCGCACCAGCGAGAAGGCCACACCCGGCTTGGCAGGCTCGTCGACCTTGTCGAGTTGCAGCTTCATGTAAGCGCGGTCGTCCTCACCCTCGAACAGGCGGTTCTCTTCTTCGAAATCGAACAGGGCGCGCGACGAGATCGCAACGACCAGACGTCCGGACAGGCTGGCTGGCATGAATGACAAAGCCTTCACAGGGTGTGCACAAGGCTGCGAGTTTAGTGGCGAGCCACCCATGCCCTCATGCAGATCGCATCAGAGAGGACGGGTAACAAAGTGCAATGCCCGTTGCGCAAGTGATATGCGCATCACTATTATTCGGACAAACGCACAGCGGCACGAGATCCAGGGAGACCCCACAAGGAGCGACGACCCCATCACGGGTGATCGGTACGCCATCAACGCAACGAGAGGACATCGCATGAAAAAGGCATTGGGCGCACTCGCCCTGCTGCTCGCCACCGGCGCACACGCCGCACCAGAGGTTTTGCTGGAACCCGGCCCGCCCGGAGAGCCCGACAAGACCTTGAACTTCGCCTACGCGGTCAAAGCCACCAGCACCCCGTTTCGCTGGACGGTGCGCATCAAGTCGACGGAATTCAACGGCATCACACCCGGCTCGCTGGTCATTCGGGATGTGGCCAACAACCTCAGCCGGACGATCGCGCTGAGCAGCGGGAGCTTCATCGACAAGGTCGTGCACGTTTGCACCTTCCGTATCGGCACAACCTGCTACTACACCAGCCCCGTCAACTACAAGTTCGCGTCCGGGGTGACCTCCTTCACGCCCACACGCGACTCGCAAACCTACAGCGCCAGCTTCAGCTACACCCCTTCCGGCGGCACGCTGACCACCGCATCGGCCAGCACCCAGACCGTCGGCGGGCTGGACCGCTACTGCGGCGGCACCGGCTATGACCAGGGCATGTTGCGTTCGGTCCCCACGGGCACGCCGCCTGCAGGCGGATGGCCAGCCGTGGTCCTGATCCATGGTGGCTTCTGGCGAGACCGCTCCCCCAAGGACATGATCACCTATGCCAACGAATTGAAGAACGCGGGCTACTACGTCATCAACATCGACTATCGCCTCACGCCCTTCACGGGTCGCTTCAACGAGGTGTTCAACTTCACCCACCCCACCATCGAATGGCCAGAATTCAAAGCCCAGAACACCCTTGACACACTCAAGGTGGTCGAGAACGACACGATGAATGCCACGGGCACACATCTGCGAAACACGGTCTCGGACGTCAAGTGTGCGGTGCGCTATCTGCGCAGCCAGGCGGCCACCCTGTCCATCAACCCCGACAAGATCGCCCTGATGGGCTTCTCTGCGGGTGCGCACCTGTCGATGTTGGCGGGCCTGACTTCTGACGGCCCCGTCGCCGACTGGGAGAACAAGGGCGGCTATTCAGGCGTCTCGCCTGCCGTCAAGGCCATCGTCTCGATCTCCGGCCCATCCGGGCGCTTCGCCGAGCTCTACAACAAGTTCTCAACCGAGCTGGTGTGCGACTTCCGCGCCGCATTCGGCATGAGCCGAGGCACCTGCTACGAAAACGGCAGCATCCCTGCGCTGACGTCGGCAGAAGCAGATGCCTTCAAGATGTATGAGCCGATCAACTCGAGCTACGTCGGCAAGCCCATCAACGCCGGCATGCCCTTGTTGATGCTGCAAGGCGCCAAGGACCCCTTGCTGACGGTGCTGGATACCCCCAGCAGCCCCAACAGCATGGTGACGGCCATGGTCACCGCCATGAACAACGCCGCCACAGCTGCAGGCAAGGCGGGCAACGCCTACGGCAAGATCTACGACAACGGCACACACGATGACTTCAACGGGGGCGGCTTCTGCTCGGCAGAAGCCTCGGCCGCCGCGATGGCCTTCCTGAACGCCTATGTCAAGGGCACGGGCAGCGCCAGCGAGGTGCAGGCCTTTGCCAACGCCCTGGCCGCGCAGTCCAGCACCTGCAACTGATAGGCATGCTCACCAGCTCATTGGGTGAAACCGATGGGCTGGCGCTTGCTTCCCTGCTCAGGCAAGTCCCGCACTTCCAGCACATAACGGCCATCCAGCTTGGCATTGCCAAAGGCCGTCATCAGGGCGCGCCGCATCTCGCGTGGCGCGCAGCGGCTCAGCTCGGCCAGCACCGCCTCGCTGAGATCCGGCTCGAAACGCTGCCCCCAATCGTGATCCGCACGGATGCTGCGGTACAGCTTGGACGCGATCTTGCGCGCAGCCGCCTCATCCGGCATGTCGATGTCGAACACGTTCATGCGGTTGAGGATGGGGTCGGGGATGCTGCGCAAATCATTGGCCGTGGCCACCCAGATCACCTGGCTGGCGTCGATCGACACCTCGGCGAATTCATCGGTGAACTGCCCGGCCGTGTCGTGCTCCAGCAGGCTGTAGAGCGAACCCAGCGGGTCATAGGCGTGTTCACCGCCGCTCTTGTCGATCTCGTCGACCACCATCACCGGGTTGGCATACTGGCCATCCACCAAAGTCTCGAACACCTTGCCGGGGCGCGCGCCCTTCCATTGGCTGGAAGCGCCCGACAAGACCCAGCCGGCGGTCATCGAGCTCATGGAGATGAAACCCATGCCCGTGCCCAGCAGTTGCGCCACCTCGCGGGCGAAGTGGGTCTTGCCGACACCGGGTGGGCCCAGCAGCAGCATGGGCGTGATCTCCAGCGCATCACGGCTGTCGCTGCACAAGGCCAGCTGGCGTTTGAGATCGTCGAGTACCTCGTGGAAGTTGGGCAACTCGTCGTAGAGGTGTTCCATGGCAGGCAGGCCGGACGGCTTGACCTGGAAGCGCTCGGGGCCCATCTCCAGCATGCGCTCATACGTGGCTCGCAGGGATTCATGTTCGCGCGGCGGCAACTTGCCCAGGCGCTTTTCAACTTCCTGGAGCTTGTAGACGTGCCGCATGTGGGCGATGGGGATTCGCCCTTTGTAGGACGCTTGTTGCAGAGGAACAAGTTCGGTACAGCTGCTCATATCAGCCCTCCAGCCATCAGCACACACTCCCCATCATTCCAGCAAAGACCTCGACGCCAGAGCCCTTGAACAAGGGGGATGCAGCCATTCATATCATCGAATCAGGACCACGCCAAGAGGCCCGCCCCGCACAAACGCACGGCATCCGTGAGCAAAGGCACAGCGGCGCGCCGAACAGCGACAATAGGCCCATCGTCCAGATGGCCCCGTGTGGCCCACCCTGACATGCGCACCGCATCTGTCGTGCTCGACCCGACCATCGAACGGCCGGCTCGCAGCCCTGCTCAACGTTTACTGTTTGCCCTGCTGGGCTGGATCGCTGTGGCCTCGGCCATCACCTTCGTGGTGTGGCTGGTCAGCCCCTGGTTGATTCCGCCGACCAGCAACGCCGCGGTCGAGTTCACCGTGCACCGCTTTCGCATGCTGCCCTCGGCCAGCCAGCCCGGCACCAACTGGCAGGATGTCAGCCTCCCCGACACCTGGGCCGCGCGCGGCCTGCCTGCCAAGGGCATCGCGCGCTATGAGTCCACCTTCCTGCTCATGCAGGCACCGGCCACGCTGCAGCAGCAGACCTGGGCCGTGCGCGTGGACCGCCTGAGCTTCCAGCACCGTGTGTGGGTCAATGGCCAGTTGATCCATGCCCAGTTGCTGGACGCCGATCCGCTGGGCCGCCCCATGGCCTACCTGCTGCAATTCCCCACCAGCTTGCTGCAACCCGGCCTGAACCACCTGCAGATCGAGGTGCAGCACGCCAGCATGGGCGGCATGTCCGCGCCCATGATCGGCGCCACCGACGAGCTGCTGCCCGGCCACACCATGCAGGCCTTCCTGACGCAGACGCTGCCGCTGACCATCAACATCGTGGCCACGGCCTTTGCCTGCTTCCTGATCAGCATCTGGCGCCAGCGCCCCTCCGAGTTGGACATGGGCCTGCTGGGCCTGCTGTGTGTGGTGGTGTCGGTACGCAACTGCAGCTACTACATCGTTGACGGGCCCACGCTGTCGCAGGCCATGACGGGCTGGCTCTACCTGACTGCCCAGGTCACGGCCACGGTGCTGCTGGGCGCCTTTGCCATGGCCATTGCGGGCAAGCGCTGGCCCTGGTTCACGAAGGCCCTGTGGGTGGTGCAGATCAGCTTCCCGCTGCTGGCCGGGCTGGCTGCACAACAAGGCATGCTGGAGGCCGCCCGCGCGGCCACCTACCCCGTGCTCTTGCTGCTCATGCTGCCCACGCTGGCCCTGCTGCTGCGTCTGCACAAGCGTTTCAGCAAGCTGGCGGCCATCGGCATGGTGCTGGGCATCGCCGTGTCGCTGGTGGCCGGCGTGCACGACTACCTGCGCCTGATCGGCATGGTGTCGGTCATGCACACCTACTGGCTGCCCATGGCCACACCCATCACCCTGGCCAGCTATGGCCTGGTGCTGATGAACCGTTTTGTGGAAGCAGGCAAGACGGCCGAGCAACTCAACATCGAACTCGAAGCCAAGGTGCAGGAGCGCACCCAGGCCCTGGTGGCTGCCAACGCCGCCAAGGGGCACTTCCTGGCCGCGGCCAGCCATGACCTGCGCCAACCCGTGGCGGCCATTGGCTTGTTGTCCGGCCTGTTGCGCGACCGCCTGCGCGACTCCGCGCTGCATGCCATGACGCTGCGCCTGATCGATGCCGTGCGCGCCATGGAGAACCTGCTCAACGGCCTGCTGGACCTGTCCCGCCTGGAAGCCGGCGCCATCAAGCCACACTGGCAGGTGGTGGACCTGCACGCCATGCTCGAGCGCATCGGTGCCCACGAACAGGAAATGGCCCGCAGCAAAGGCTTGCGCCTGCGCGTGCACCCCACCCGCGCCATGGCCTACAGCGACCCCATCTTGCTGGAGCAGATCGTGCGCAACCTGATCGGCAATGCCCTGCGCTACACGCAACAAGGCGGGGTGCTGGTTGGCGTGCGGCAACGCGGCGAGCACCTGCGCATCCAGGTGTGGGACAGCGGCCAGGGCATCGCCCCTGAAGACCAGCAACGCATCTTCGAAGACTTCGTGCAACTGGCCAACCCCGAGCGCAACCAGGCCAAGGGGCTGGGCCTGGGTCTGGCCATCGTGCAGCGTGCCTCCAGGCTGCTGGGCAGCCGCATCCTGCTGGCTTCGCGCGTAGGCAAGGGCTCGTGCTTCTCGATCGAGGTGCCGGCGGCCCGCGAGGCCAAGCAGGGCCACCGGTCGACACGCGCCGACTCGGCCGGGCAGGTGGCCAGCGATGGCGACAAGCCCTTGCGCGACCGCCACATCATCCTGCTGGACGACGACGAGGTCCTGCGCCCGGCCCTGGCCGAACAGTTGCGCACCTGGGGCGCCCATGTCAGTCAGGTCGGCTCGCTGGAAGACCTCGACGAATTGCTGCAACGCGTGATGCAGGTGGACCTGCTGCTGACCGACCACCGCCTGCCGGATGGCTCAGGGCTGCAGGCCATCGGGATGGCCCGCGCGCGTCATGCGGCACTGGGTGCGGTGGTGATCACCGGGGACACGGGCGAAGCACCCATGCAAGCCCTGCAAACCAGCGGGGCGCCGGTGCTGCACAAGCCCTTCCCCGCCGAGGCGCTGCTGAAAGCCCTTCAGCAGCAGCTCACTTGACCCAGGTGTTCATCTGCATGATCGGCATCATCACCGACATCACGATAAGCATCACGACCAGGCCCATGACCACGATCAGCAAAGGCTCCAGCACGGTGGCGATGGCCAGGGCCTTTCGCTGCACCTCGCCCGAGAGCTGATTGGCCGCGCGCTGCAGCATGACGGGCAACTGACCGGTCTGTTCGCCCAGGCGGGCGAACATGGCCAGCAAACCGGGAAAGCGCTTCTTGGCCGCCAGGGCCGAAGCCAGCGGCGCGCCTTCGCGCACCTGCACCAGCGCCTCCATGGCATCCGCGCGCATCGCGCGGTTGGACAAGGTTTCGGCCGCAGCTTGCAAGGCTTTCAGGATGGGCACCCCCGAGCCCGCCAGCATGGCCAGCGTGCCGGCAAAGCGCGCCGCGTTGTAGCCACGCGAGAGCTTGCCGATCAGGGGCAACTCCAGCCAGAAGGCATCAAACTTCTGGCGGAAATCTTCATTGCGGCGCGCCAGCATCAGGCCCACGCCCCCCACGATCAACACGATGGCGAGCAGCCAGCCCCAGTTGCGCATGAAGGCGCTCAGGCCCAGCATGAACTGCGTGAGCGCCGGCAGCGCCCGCTTGCCACTGGAGAACACCTGGGCCACCTGGGGCACCACGAACACCAGCAAGGCGATCACGATCACGATGGCGAACACCGACACGATGGCCGGGTACAAGGTCGCGCCGATCAGCTTGGATTTCAGCGCCTGCTGCTCTTCCAGGTCATTGGCCAGCTTGTCGAGCACGCCGCCCAGCTGGCCGCTTTGCTCACCCGCAGCGACCACGCCCCGGTACACATCGTCGAACTCGCGCGGCGAGCCCGCCAGCGCCCGTGCAAACGGTGAGCCGGCATTGACCTCGGCGCGCAGGTGCGACACCAGCTCGCGCTGGCGCGGATCTTCGGCTTCGTCGGCCAGGGCCGTCAGCGCGCGCTCCAATGGCAGCCCCGCCACCACCAGGCCCGACAACTGACGCGTCCAGATGGCCAGCGCCGAGGAGTTGAACACGCGGCGAACGAAGATCTGCTTGTTGAGCCCCTCGCCCTCACCGGCCGTGCCCTGGACAACGGTCTCGACCTTGAGCGGCACCAGTTGCTGCAGGCGCAGTTGCGCGCGCGCAGCTTTCGGGTTGTCGGCCTCGACCAGGCCATTGACGGTCTTGCCGGCAGGGTCCAGGGCTTCAAAGCGGAAGGCAGGCATGGTGTGTGGGCCTTGTTACTCTCGGGTCACCCGCAGGACTTCTTCCAGCGAGGTCACCCCTTCGGCCACCAGGCGGTCACCGTCGTCGCGCATGGTCTTCATGCCGGCCAGTTGCGCACGCTCGAACAGCTTGGCCTCCGAAGCCTGCTCATGGATCAACGTGCGGATGTCGTCATCGGCCACCATCAGCTCGTACACACCGGTACGGCCCTTGTAGCCGCTCATGCCGCATTCGCTGCAGCCCACCGGGTGCCACTTGCCCTGGCCGTCCTGGCGCTTGCAATGGGGGCACAGCTTGCGCACCAGGCGCTGGGCCAGCACGCCCAGCAGCGAAGATGACAGCAGGAAGGGCTCGATGCCCATGTCGGTCAAGCGGGTGACGGCGCTGGGCGCGTCGTTCGTGTGCAGCGTGGCCAGCACAAGGTGGCCGGTCAGCGAGGCCTGCACGGCGATCTGGGCGGTTTCCAGGTCCCGGATTTCACCGATCATGATGACGTCCGGGTCCTGACGCAGGATGGCGCGCAAGGCCTTGGCAAAGGTCAGCTCGATCTTGGCATTGACCTGGGTCTGGCCGATGCCGGGCAGCTCGTATTCGACCGGGTCTTCCACGGTCAGCACATTGGTGGTGGCCGAATCGACGGTGCTCAGGCCGGCATACAACGTTGTCGTCTTGCCGGAACCGGTGGGGCCGGTGACCAGCACGATGCCGTGGGGCTGGCGCAGCAGGCGCTTGAAACGTTCCAGCGAGTCGCCACTCATGCCCAGTGATTCGAGCGTGAACTTGTTGGCGTCGCCCTTGTCCAGCAGACGCAGCACCGCACGCTCGCCATGCGCGGAAGGCAGGGTCGAGACGCGCACGTCCACCGCGCGACCGCCAATGCGCAGGCTGATGCGACCGTCTTGTGGCAGGCGCTTCTCAGAGATGTCCAGCTCGGCCATGATCTTCAGGCGCGAGATCAGTGCCGCGTGCAGGGCCTTGTTGGGCTGCACCACTTCGCGCAGCGTGCCATCCACGCGGAAGCGCACGGCCGACGAACGCTCATAAGGCTCGATGTGGATGTCGGACGCGCCATCCTTGGCCGCCTGCGTCAGCAGCGCATTGAGCATCCGGATGATGGGCGCATCGTTGCTGGATTCCAGCAGGTCTTCCACGGCGGGCAGGTCCTGCATCATGCGAGACAGGTCCACCGCGCTTTCAACTTCGCCGACCACCGCGGCTGCACTGCCCTCACCGGCCGCATAAGCCGTGGCAATGCGTTGCGACAGCGTCTCGGCAGGCTCCTGCTCAATGGCGTGGACCACATACAGGCGCATCACCTCGGACAGCGCCGCAGGCGACACGGCCGGGCTGGCCCACAAGGTGGCGCGCGTCTCATCGCACTCCAGCAAGATGCCATTGGCCTTGGCAAAGGCATAGGGAAGAGGGTGACGTGCGGCCATGGCCTTCTATCCCTTGCTTACTTGCTGCCCGCGGCCGCAGCAGGCTCCTGGCCCGAGGTCTGCGGCGCCAGCTTGGGCGCGAAACCCGAGCTCGACGGCATCACCACGGTGGGAGCTGGCGCATTGGGGTCATCCAGCGGCTGGCGCACAGAGGGCATGCTCAGCTTGTTGCTCAGCTTGAGCGGGTCCAGCTCCGGCGTATCGTTGATGGGCAAGACCGTGCTCTTTTCAGGAATCATGTTGACCTGGCGCTGGCGCATGTACTCGTAGCGGTCCATCGTCAGGTTGTTGCTGTCGTCCTGCGTGCGCATCACAGCTGGCCGCAGGAAGACCATCAGGTTCTTCTTGCTGCGCTCTCGCGAGCGGCTCTTGAACAGGTTGCCGAGCACAGGGATGTCGCCCAACAGCGGCACCTTGCTGTCGCCATCGCCATAGGAGTCCGACAACAAGCCGCCCAGCACCAGCGTCTGGCCGTCATCGACCACCACGGTGGTTTCGATGGTGCTCTTGTTGGTCGTCAGGCCATTGGGCGAGGACTTGCTGGACGGATCGACGTCCGACTTCTCCTGGAACACCGTCATGCGCACGGTACCGCCTTCGCCCACCTGCGGGCGCACGCGCAGCACCAGGCCCACGTCCTTGCGCTCGACCGTGGTGAAGGGGTTCACCGAGCCACTGCTGGAGGTCGCACCGTTGGTGTACGAGCCGGTCACGAAGGGCACGTTCTGGCCCACCACGATCTTGGCCTCTTCATTGTCCAGCGCGATCAGATTGGGCTTGGACAACACGTTGGCGCCGGTGTTCTGCTCCAGGAAGCTGGCCAGGGCGCCCAGGTTGTAGGTGCCTTCCGAGTTCTTGTGCAGCAGACCGATGTTGAACCCGGTGAGGCTCTGTACCGCCGATTTCGTGGTCACGCTGAACAGCCCCGGCACGGTGCCATTGGCCAGGTTGGTGCCCGCACCAATGACATTGGTGGAACCGGCCGCACCCGCCCACTGGAAGCCCACCTGAGCGAGCTTGCTTTCGTCCACCTGGACGATCATGGCCTCAATGTAGATCTGCGCACGGCGCCCATCCAGCTGATCGATGACCGCGCGCAATTGCTTGTACAGCGAATCGGTGGCCGTGATGATCAGCGAGTTGGTCGACGGATCAGCCTGGATGAAGCCGCCTGTCGACGGTTGGGCCGAGGCACCAACCGGCGCCGTCGATTGCGCGGACGCCCCCC
Source organism: Aquabacterium sp. (assembly GCA_016185075.1). Lineage (GTDB taxonomy): Bacteria > Pseudomonadota > Gammaproteobacteria > Burkholderiales > Burkholderiaceae_C > Aquabacterium. The sequence goes on from JACPOH010000171.1 coordinate 27,210, forward strand.
CTGCCGCGCCCGGCATGCCAGCACCCGTGCCCGAGTTGGGCAAACCGCTGCCACCCGAGCCGGCCGAGCCGCCCGCCCCACCGGTGGAGCCCCCCGCCCCCGGGAAGGCCGCACGCAGCACCTGCGCCAGCTTCACCGCATCCGCGTTCTTCAGGTAGACCACGTGGATGCCACTGCCCCCCAGGCCCGAGGTACCCGGGCGATCCAGTCGCTGGATCAGGTTGCGCACCAGCGCCATGCGGGCCGCATTGGGCGCCCGCACCATGAGCGTGTTGGTCCGGGCATCAGACAGCACCATGGTGCTCTGGCCACCCCCTGGCGCACCAGGTGCGCCAGCAGCCGCTCCCCCACCGTCGGCCAGCTTCTGCACCACCGGCGCCAGGTCGGAGGCAATCGCGTATTGCAGCGGGATGGCCTCCATGTCCGTGGCGGTGGGCACATCCAGCGCCGCGATCATCTGCCCGATGCGCTTGAGGTTGTCCGCGTAGTCGGTGATGACCAGGGTGTTGGTCGACGCGTTGGCGTTGATCGTGTTGTTCGGGCTGATCAAGGGGCGCAGCACGGTCACCAGGTTGTTGGCGCTTTCATACTGCACGCGGAAGATCTGCGTGATCACCTGGTCACCCGATTGCTTGACGGCACCCACGTCCACCGTGCCCGTCTGCAGCTTGGCTTCGGCTTCTGGCACGACCTTGAGCAAGCCAGCCACTTCCACCAGGCTGAAGCCTTGACCACGCAAGGCAGCCAGGAAGTTCAGGTAAGCCTCGCGCGGCGTCAGCGGTTGATCGCTGTACAGCGTGATGGCCCCTTTGACACGGGGGTCAACCAGAATCTGGCGGTTGATGATCGCGGCCATCGCGCGCGCCACGCCTTCGATCTCGGCGTTCACGAAGTTCAGCGTGACCGTGGGCGCCGACGCGGCCTTGCGCGCGGCGGGCGGCGCAGCCAGCGCCAGACCGACCGGCAGCAAGCCACCAGGCCCGAAGGTCAATGCCAGGGCCACGGCCAGTGCGCCAGCACGGGGTCGAGTCAGCAGGGGATGGGTCTTCATGACTTATCCGATCGAAATGACAGAACGGTCGCCCTCGCGGCGGCCGATGATGTTCAACAAATTGTCCAGCGCGCCGCGTTCGGCCTCACTGGCGCGGGCTTCGCCACGAAAGCGCATCCCGCTGGTGCTCACGCCCCCTTGGCCAGACAGCTGCAAGGCGCCGTCCAGCGTGGTCAATTGCATCTGCAGCAGGCCTTGGGCATCGCCGTTGAGATTGAGCCGATACGAGCCCAGCCGGTCCAGCGTGGTCACACGTGATGCCACGTTTTCAAGCAGCAGGTCGGCCTGGCCTTCGATGCGCAGGCGCCCTTGCGCCCATTCGAATGACAGGTCGCGGCTGGACAGGCGCAAGGCACCCGCCAGTTGCAGGGTGTTCCAAGGGGTGCCCAGCCCGCCCAGCCAGGCGGCAGGCCAGTGCCCGATCTCGCCGGCCGTTTGCAAGGCACCGGCCGCATCGCCCGGTGCCTGCATGCGCACCTCGGTCTTGACGCGGCCCAAACCAAGTGCCACCTGCATCACCACGGGCGACGGGATGCAGCAATCTTGCTGCAAGGTCAGGCGCAAACCCAGGCCGCTCACACGCATCGTCCAGTTCAGCCGGCCCGGCAAGGCCCGCGCGTCGCGGCTGCCAGGCCCGCCCGTGAGCACCACCACGGCGTCACCGTGCCAGATGGTGCCTTGCGACTCGGCCAGCAGCAAGCGCTTGCCCGACAACTCGACCACACCTTGTGCCAGCCAGCTGGCCGGTGCATACACCACCAGGCCGACCAGCGTGCCCAGACCGGCACCCCACCAGCCCCAGCGACGGCCCGCCTTGCGCATGTTCTCCCAGCGCGCGATCTCCATCGTGGACTCGAGCCAGCGCGTGGTCAAGGCGCCCGCCCCCTGCATCCACGCAGGGCGACGGTTCAGAAAAGGGATACCGGCCATGTGCGTGCGCCCGGCCTCAGCGGCCGCCCCCCGCGCCTGGCCCCATGGCCAGGACGATGTTGCCGGAGTACACACCAGGCTCGACCTGCATCAGGCCGGCCTCGGTGGGTTTGGCGCGTGCGGCGCCACGGGCCTCATCCAGCCAGGTCGCCAGGGCGTCACCCGACACGCGATTGAGCGTGAGCGTGGCCCGGTCACCTTGCAGATTGAGCTTGGCCCCTGCACCCAGCCGCTCCGTGGCCGAACGCAAGGCCGCCTCGGATTGAGCCGGCGGCACCGGCGGGCGTTGGCGCAGCATCTGCGCTTCGTCAGCCAGCCGGCGCATCTGGTCCAGCTGGGCATCGAGCTCACGCAATTGGGCTGGCGTCTCGGACAAGGTGCGCAAGGCCGGGCGAATGCCCACGAGCACCAACAGCGTCAGCGCGAGCAGCCAGGCGGCCACCGTGGCCATCTGTCGCTCGCGCGGCGCCAGCGCGGCCCATTTGGCCTGCAGCTCCTGGCGCAGCGCTTGAAGGGAAGAAGCTTGAGAACTCATCTGTTGCTTTCCATGCGTGCGTCAGCCATTGGCGCGCCGCACTGTCAGGCGCCCATCGGCCGTCTCGACCTGCACACCCGCAGCACCCAGCTTGCGGCGGAATTCGTCCAGCTCGGCCGGCCCCCAGGACGCGGGCGGCATCAAGGTCAGGGAGGCGCCGTCGTACTGCAAACCGGCGGTGGGCTGCTCCAGGGGCCAGGCACTGGCCACGGCCGCCATCAGCGCCTCCAGGTCATTGCCGCCCGCTTGCCCCGCCTGGGCACGCAAGGCTTCGGTTTCGCGACGCATCTGGGCGGGCGCGTCCAGCACAGCCTGCACCTGCGGGTGCGCCTGCTTGAGCAACTGCACCATGGTGGCACGCTTGGTCTTGACCAGCTGCGATTGCTGCCAGGCCCAGAGGTTGAGCCCCAGCACCTGCGCACCGACCAGGGCCATCAGCCCCATGCGGGCAGGCCGCCATTGCGGGCTCATGAAACGCCGCCACTGGTCGCTCAAGGCATACAGGCCCTTGCTGCGCGGGGTCAGTTCGAACTGAAGCAGGTTCCAGATGGAGCGTGCCGCCAGCAGCAGGTGCTCGGGCTGGCTCTGAACCGTCACGGCCCGGCCCAGCCAGCGCTCGGCCGGCGAGGCCACAGGTGGCGTGGCAAAGAAGCGCGCATTGATGGGCAGCGGGTCGGGCAGCAAGGCGCGCGACAGGCTGCCCGCCACGGGCCAGGTGGCCACGCCGTCCGGGGTGGACCAGGTCAGCAGCATCTCGGAGCCGGGCTCGGCACCTTCGGGCGCACCGGCTTCACCGAATTCGTGAAAGTAGGCCGAGGGTGGCTCGTCTGGCGCCACGCTGGGTACCACCCGCTCCACGCGGATCTTGGCCTTTTCCAGCGCCATCAACTGGCTGGTCAGCCAGGTGTGGTCGCACGCGGCGATCCAGGTGGGCTGACCCGCCTTGGCCATCGGGGCCACGGCCAGATGCATGTTGTCCGGGTCATCCAGCAGGGCCTCTTCCAGCATGCTGGCCAGCGCAGCGCGCAAGCGGGCCGCGGGCGCCTTGGGCAGATTCAGGCGGTGCCAGCTCAGATCGGTCGGGGCCATCACCGCAACGACACTGTCTGCACGAGGCAGCATGGGCGCGGTGCAACGCCCCTGCCGCGTGGCGGACATGCCATCGACGCTGAGCACGTAGCTGTACTCCTTCGACCCGGGCGACGCAGGCGCAGCCCCGGCCTCCGACGCGGCCGCGTCGGTGCTCAGGCGCGTGCGCGCCGGCAATTGAATGATGAGAATGCTCATGCCCAGACGGTCAGATATTCAGATTTTTTCAGCATCCAGCATAGATGCCACGGGATTGTAGAAGCGCGGGAATAGCGCCCATTTAAGGATTGATACCTGCTTCGAGCGTAAAGAATGCTTCCCATCATGGGGGCGTCACCCCCTCGGCGCCACGGTCCATGCCCGAAAAACGCGACTGCTGTAGCACCTGCACGTCAGAGCCACCGGGCTGGCGCTGCACAAGGTGACGCTGCTCGATGATGTTGTCCTCGTAACGCAGGCGGCCCTTGACTTCAAAAAATTCGGATTCAACTGTCAGACGGCTGGTATCCCATTGCGGCTGGGCCTGGCCCAACACATCGATGAAATCCCCCGGCAGCGCCTTGAACGGCTTGCGCTGCCTCGCCTGCACCAGACGGGCGGCCCTCGCCAGGTCAAGGCCATCGACCATGGCGGCAATCACTTCCTTGGGGGCCGTGTTGATGTTGACCATGGTGGCGGCTGTAGGCAACAAGGTGACATAAGGCCGCAGTTTTTCCAGTGTGCCGGCATCCAGCCCCAACCACAACAACTGGTCAAAGCTCTGCGGCATCAAGGGGGCCTGGGCGCGCCCCGCCTCGCCGCCCAGTTTCTCCAGCACGGCCGGGTCCGAACTGACAAACGAGGCCTCGGCCAAAGCGGCCTTGGTCATCGAGGCCGCGATGCCGTCCGCCAGCGAAGGCGGCAGGCTCACGAACTCCAGCAAACGCTTGAACACCTTGACCTCGGCCGCGTTGGTCGTCACGCCGTCCACCAGGTGGCGCAGGTTGTACTTGGCGTGCGCGTCGTCCACCTTGCCCGACAGGAAGGCCTCGGGCGCATCGTCCGAATCCGAGGCACTGTTGTTGGCGTCAGCAGCCAGGAAGGTCGACAGCCGGGCCTCGGCCAGCGGCATGGCCCACACCTCGCCCAGGTGGTCCACCTTCTCGTTCTTGCCGTCTTCGCGCAGACCAGCGTCACGATGACCATGGCCATCAACAAGGCCGCGCCCCGCTGGGCCGCCCGGCCGGCCAGAAAAGGCGTTGTGCGCGAGGGGAGCCGATTCTGAATGAGGGTCCGACACGCCATGATCAGCTCCCTTGCAACTGGGGCGCCAGCATGACGTCCCGTGTCAGCGTACCGGCAAAGCCACTGCCCTCACCCAAGGTCATCTGGCAACGCACGGCATTGGGCAAGGCCTGCCGCAGCGGAGCGGCACCAGCGGCGCCCGTTGCCCCACCGACAGGCGTCGCCGTCCTGACGGCGTCACCGGTTGACTGGCAGCTGCTCATCGAGCCCCCCCGGAAGCAGTACACCTGCCAGCGCTCGACGCCTTTCAGGGCGGTCAAGGTGCCCGGCTCGCGCCCCTGCAGCTGGTAGGAACTCAACCAATAGCGCTGCAGCTCGCCCACCTTCGTGGTCACCGGGCTGGCCCAGCGCAGCAGGCGGTTGCGTTGCACATACCAGGTCACCACCTGCATGCCTTCGCCACTGCGGCGGGTCAGGCGCAGGTGCGCGCCATCGAACTGCATGCCGTCCACGATCTGCGTGTCCATGATCTGCCCCATGTCCGCCTCGAACTGCGTCACGACAGACTGCAGACGCAATGTCTGCTTGAGGTTGCCATCGGCCACCTGGCGGGCTGTGCTGATGCTGTCCATGCCCTTCCAGGCCGTGGCCGAGAGCACCGCCAGGATCAGCAAGGACACCAGCACCTCGATGAGCGTGAAGCCGCGCGGCGCACGCACGGGCGCACCCGCAAGGGGTGAACGGCGAGGCTGGTAGGTGGAAGAGGTCATCAGAAGCGCGGCAACACCGTGGACAACTTGACGATAGGCTGCTGGGCTTCGTCCATCACCTGCGCATCCACACGCCTGAAATTGAGGTTGGGCGTCGGGCGAACGGTCATGTGGCCAGGGAAGGTCCGGCCCAATTGCTGGCAGCTGAAGTCGCTGTCGCCAACGGGCGGATAGATCTTGGCCAGCTTGAGCGAGGTGATCTGGTTTTCAGCGCACCATTGGGCCAGCGTCAGGTCGCTCATGCGCTGCGCGTTGAGCGTCAGGCCGCCTGCCGCCTTGATACCGGCCGACAGCGTGATGGCCACGATGGCCAGGGCCACCAGAACCTCGATCAGGGTCATGCCAGAACTGGGGCGATCAGCGTGCTGGCGCATTCGCCACCTCCTGCCCGGCGCCAGCCACAGCGTCTTCTTCGGCCTCGTTGCCGGTGATCACGGCAAACGGGCTCAGGCCATCCGTGCCCACAATGATCTGTTTGTCTTCCACGCGCAGGATGACGCTTTGCGCCCCGATCACCGGCTCGGGCCCCAGCACGATGCTGCGCGCCCCGGCGACTTCGGCCTTGGTGTCCGACTCCAGCCATTTGAGCGGGGGCATCAAGGCGGGCGGCAAGCCCAGGAACTGGTAGTCGGCCTCGGGGCCATTGGGCTGCGGCACCCACAGCACCGTCATGGCTCCGGCGCGCGCCTGTGTGCGGGCCGATTCAAGCAGGGCGATGAGCCGTGCGGCCTCGCGCTCCAGGCGGGTCGAAGACGGGTCGGGAATGGCAAAGGCGACCACCGCCGTGGTGATCGCGATCATGGCCACGACCACCATCAGCTCCAGCAAGGTGAAGCCGCGCGCGCGGCGGGCCTTACTGCCAGGAGCCGATATCGGCATCGCGGCCTTCGCCACCGGCCTGGCCATCCGCACCGAAGCTGAACACATCCACAGGCCCCTTCACACCGGGGTTCACATACTGGTAGGCGTGGCCCCAGGGGTCACTGGGCAGCTTTTCAAGATAGGGCTTCCAGTTGGGCGGGACGGGCGAAGCCGTGGGCTTGGTCACCAGCGCCTGCAGGCCTTGCTCGGCGGTCGGGAAGCGCTGGTTGTCGAGCTTGTACAACTTGAGGGCCTGCATCAGGTTGCTGACGTCGGTCTTGGCTGCGGTCACGCGGGCGTCATCGGCACGGTCGAGCACGTTCGGCACGATCAGGGCAGCCAGCAAACCGATGATCACCAGCACGACCATCAGTTCGATCAGCGTGAAGCCACGCTGCACGGCTTGAACGGCCTCCCGGGCCCGCTGAGGGGTACGCGCAAACATCTTCATGTTCATTTCCAAAACAATCTTTTCAATCAGACACCGAAACCGACACCTTGGTTCCGCACGGTGCTGCGAGGGCGCAAGCATGCACGAGGACCCGGTCGCCCTGATGCGGGATGAACCCGAGGTTCAAAGGCCACTTTTGAGGGCCACGGTGCATCGAACACCCATCATAATGGCCGGATCATGGCATCACGCTGGACCAGTCCGCCGCTTCGGCGCTGGCAAGCCGGATCAAGCTGCTGGGCGTGGTGGCGCCGCGTCAGGAGGGCGACACCGGTGGCGTGGCCCTGCTGTCCATCGATGGCAAGCCACCCAAGGCGTTCCGCATCGGCGCCACGATCGAAGGTGATCTGGTGCTCAAGTCCTTGACGCAACGTGGTGCAGCCATCGGCACGGCGGATGGCCCTGCCACCACCCTGGATCTGCCCTTGTTGCCGCCCCCACCCACGGGCGCCCTGCCCCCGGTCAGTGGGTTCAGCACCACGGGCAGCGACTTGACCCACGCCCCTGGCGGCGTGCCGCCACCGCCTGCCGGCGGCATGCCGGGCGCGGTGGGTCGCCTGAGCACCCCGGAAGGCATACCGGGCGGCATGCCGCCCCCCGGCGTGTCCCGCTGAGCCTTGCGGCACCGGGCCCAGCGCCTGGTTCAGCGCAAGAAGAGCCGATAGACCGGGTTGCGTGTCTCGTCCACGTAGATGTAGCCCAGACCATCCAGAAATGGCTTGATGGCCTTGGTCTCGGCCTTGGGCACCTGCAGCCCCACCAGGATGCGGCCGTAGTCGGCCCCCTGGTTGCGGTAATGGAAGAGGCTGATGTTCCACCCCTGCGGCAAGCTGGTCAGGAAGGTCATCAAGGCGCCTGG
>JACPOH010000172.1 GCA_016185075.1 Aquabacterium sp.
ATCACCTGGGTGCACTCGATGGGCCGGCCGTGGTCATCATGCTCGGGCGCAGCAACGTCAAGAAGCGATCGGCGTCCATCGACTCGTTGCTGTGCGAGTTGCACGCGCGAGGCTTGCCGGTGTGTTGGTATGAGCGTCGCGGTGCGTATCACGCCAGGCTGCGGGCCGCTGCCTTGGCCCGCATGGAGGGTGAATGGCTGGGTGCGCTGTCGGCTCGGCATCCATCAATCGGCCGGCTGGTCACCAAGGGTGCGCGCCTGGCGCTCAAGCTGCGCTACCCCAAAAGGCGCTATGGACTGCTCGCCAAATGGCGTGTGGACACGGATGCGCACGAGGACTTCCGCCTCTTCTTGCGCCTGTTGCCCGCACAACAGGTTTTCATCGTTTCGCATTCGGCAGGCGGGCTGGTCGCATCCTTGGCCGAGTCCGAGCCTGCCGTCCACAGAATGATCTGCTTCGGATACCCGTTCAAGCATCCAGACCAGCCCGAAGACGGCTTGCGGACGGCCCATCTTGCTGCCATCCGCAAGCCGTTTCTCATCATCCAGGGGGATCGCGATGAATATGGGGGGAGCGAGGCCATCACACGCTATACCTTGTCGCCACAGATCACGGTGAGGCACATCGATGCAGACCATGACTACGATTTGCTCGGCAAGCCCAGTATGGAGAAAGCCCGACAACTCATGCTGGACTTCCTGATGCCGCACAGAGCGCTTGTCGGCAGCATGTCGGGCAAGACTGCCGTGCGTGAAGATGATCAAGAATAGACGCTGCGCATCTGCGCGACATCACAAAGGGCTTATCTGATGCGACCCCAGGAATTCAGCTTCGTCCATCGACTGCGTGTGCGTTGGATGGAAGTCGACGCACAGGCGACTGCTCGCCTCAGGCGAGACGATCTACGTGCACACGAGTCTGTCCACGGGCAAGTCCGCCTCGGTGCCCGATGCTGTTCGCCAGCAGATCATGGCTCATGCGCAAGGGCAACCGGTGCACCAGGTGGTGTGCGGGCCCTGGTCCGAGATGATGGACGGCGCACGTGCGGTGCGGACCGCCGTCTTCGTGCAGGAGCAGGCCATCGACGAGGCAGACGAGTGGGACGACGACGATGCCGCGGCCATCCATGCCGTGGCCACTAATCTGGCCGGCTTGCCCCTGGCCACCGGGCGGCTGATCCATGCAGGGCTGGCGCCCGGGCATGCCAAGATTGGCCGCATGGCCGTGCTGCGCAGCACGCGTGGTGTGGGCCTGGGTGATCTGGTGCTGCTCGCCCTGATGGGGCAGGCCAGGCAGATGGGCATCAGCCATCTGAGCCTCCATGCCCAGGTCAGCGCGCAGCCTTTCTATGCACGGCACGGCTTCACGCCACAAGGGGATGAGTTCGACGAAGTCGGCATCCCGCACGTGCGCATGGTGCTCACACTTTGAGCGGGCGCACGCGGCTGTTCTTGATCAGGCTGCGCGCGCGCGTCTTGCGAAGGGGCTCGACGTCCGTCAACGCATGGTTGGCCTGCTCGGACACCTCGCTGCTTTCAAAGGCCTCTTCATGGCGCAGCTCGGCCGGCGGCAGGGTGGCATCCAGCTTGGCCACTTCTGTCGGAGCCATGGTGTGCCGAGGTGGCCAGTTGCGCAGCGTGACCCGGCGCAACAAAGCCATGCTCGACGTGGGGGTGAACGTGCGCTCCAGCACGTGCGTGACCAGACGTTTGTGGACACGTTCGGTGATCACCAGCGTCGAGCAGCGCGTGCCATACGCGCCATTGGCGGACTTGATGAAGGCCGAAGACAACAAGCGCTCCCATTCCAGCGGCACGCCGGTGTGGGGCAGTTGCTCATCGGGTGCGACCGTCGGGTCGGCCAGCGCCTCAAACAGCCGGTTGGCCAGCACGTCCACATCCTGAGACTGGGCGATGGCCTGGCGCGTGCGGGCCTTGAGCTGCTGCACCTTGGGCCACGGCGTGTTCAAAATCGCGTTGGACAAGCCGAACACGCCTTTTTGCAGGCGCTCGGGGAACAGCTTGCGGTTGTTGATCCAGAAGCACTCGCCTTCGGCGAAGTCCAGGGCCAGCATGTTGAAGCCGTTGTAGCCGGAGATGGCCAGACGAGGCCACAGCATGGGCATGGACAGGTCGCCCTTGAGCCACTGCGGCACGATCTGCCCACGCGAAGGGGCCTGGGGGTCCATGTTGGATGGATCCCGCACATTGGTCACCAGACCCAGGCGCCCGTGGGCCGTCAGGCCCAGCCAGGTGCCGCCGGCATGCAGGTCGCGGCCCCCGAGGATGGGCGGGCCGCCGTCATCAGGCTCCCACCAGCCCATGCGGGCTGCGGGGCGGTCATAGAACTCATCGCGATTGGCAGCCAGCACAAAGGGAAAGCGGCTGCTTTGATCGAGAGCCAGAGCGACCAGGCACATGGCAAATCCTCTTCAAAACGGTGGCAGAAGCGTTTCAGCCATCTGCCATGGGACAAAACGTCTCGACGTGCCGCGCACCGATCAGCCCATCGGGCAGGCTGCTGGCCAGCTCGTGCAGCCGCGCCTCACAAGCCGCACTGACCCCATCCGGATGCTCGTAGACCTCCATCCAGGTGGCCTCCTTGCCGCCGTCAGGCGAATCGGCGCGTTGCATCAAGCGCGTGACCAGACCAGGGTGCTCATCTTGCAGGCTTCGCTGGATCAGCTTGATGGCCTGACGCGCATCGGCCACCTGGGCGGACGGCACGCGGTAGTACACAAACAGTGATCGGGGCGATGTCGCAGTCAAGGCAAGCAGCTCGTCGGACGTTTCAAACGCATCTGGGGGCAGCGTAACCCATGACGCAGCGCCGCAAAGTCACAAGCGGCAACAAGACCATGCAAACGAGGCCTTGTTGCGTTAAGGAATTGACGATATCGCCCTGGGCTGCGCAGTGGCCACGCGAGCGCCTTGTCAGGCGGCCTCTTCGGCTGACGGCAAGGGGTAGGGCAGCTCACCGATGTGCAGCCTGACGCCGTCGGCTGAACCGGCACGCAGATCGGTGTCGACGGCGCCCAGTTTCAGCTCCACCAAGGCACTGTGGAGGCCGCCCACCGACGCGCTGTTGATCACCAGGCCGGCGGGCTGGCCTGGGTCTGACAGGCTGTAAACCTCCTGGCCCGGGGCCAGCGCCTGCTCGGCATGGACCACGAAGGCGCGGCGCTTGGTGGTGCCGCGGTACTGGCTGCGCGCCACGACCTCCTGACCGGGGTAGCAGCCCTTCTTGAAATTCACGCCTCCGACCAACTCGTAGTTCACCATCTGGGGCACGAATTGGTCCACGGTGCTGGCTTCGATGCTCGGGATGCCGCTCATCACGTCCAGCCAGGCCCAGGCACCGGGCTCCAGCGCGGGCAGGCTGGCCAGCAGAGCTTGCGCTTCGGGCGACGGCCCCACCCAGTACCAGCGTTGGACGCCTCGCACTTCGGGCAAGCCCACCAGCAAGCCCTGGGTATGCGCTTGCACACGCCATGCGCCCAACTTGCCGGCCTCGCCCAATGCAGCCGAAGCCGGCTCACCCAACAGGCCGACCACGCTCAGCGTGGCGCTGGCGTCTGTCAGCTTGGCTTTCGCACGCAAGACGAACATGGACAGGCGCTTGAGCAGACCGGGCAGCACCTGCGCATCGCTCAGCAGCCAGAATTGCTCGGGCTGGGGCCGCAGGCTCAGCAGGCTGGCCAGCATCCGGCCCTTGGCCGAACAATATGCCGCCAGCCGGGCTTCGTCGGAGGGCTGACCATGGATATCCTGGCTGAACTGACCATGCAGGAAGCTGGCGGCATCCGCACCTTCGGCCTGGATGATGCCCAGATCGGACAAAAGCAGGGCGCCGCCCCACGAAGTTGGATCAGGAAGTTGGATCGAGCTCATGGGGCTCATTATCATCACGCCCGTCATGCTTCAGAAATCCAACCGGGTGTATCCCACTTTCTCCGTGCGGCAAAACGCGCGGCGAACTCAAACGCAACGTGGCGGCGCTGTGCGCGGGCTGATGCTGCTCATCGTGGCACTGTGCCTGGCGCTGGCAGCCGGCACGGGCTGGTGGTTGTCGCAGCCGCTGCGCCTGGCTGCGCCCAGCGTGGACTTGTCCATCGAGGCGGGCAGCACCCCGCGCGACATCGCCAAGGCATGGGTGGACGCCGGTGTCGAGTCTTCGCCCTGGCTGCTCTACCAGTGGTTCAGGTTTTCCGGCCAGTCCCGCCAGATCCGGGCTGGCAGCTACGAGCTGGAGCAGGGCGCCACACCGCGCGACCTGCTGCGCATGATGGTGCGAGGTGACGAGCGCCTGTCTGCCGTCAAACTGATCGACGGCTGGACCTTCAAACGCTTCCGCGCCGAGCTGGCCGCTGCGGAAGGGCTCAAGCCCGTCACAGCCGGGCTGTCTGACGGCGACATCATGGCCCAGTTGGGGATGCCCGGTGAAGCCCCTGAGGGGCAGTTCTTCCCCGATACCTACTCGTACGCCAAGGGCAGCACCGATCTGGCGGTCATGAAGCGTGCTTTGCATGCCATGCAGAAACAGCTGGAAGCGGCATGGGCGCAGCGCCAGGGCAATGTCGCCGTCAAGTCGCCCCGCGAAGCGTTGATTCTGGCCTCGATCGTCGAGAAGGAAACGGGCAGGGAGGCTGACCGCCCCATGATCTCGGGTGTCTTCAACATCCGCCTGCGAGGCGGCATGCCCTTGCGAACAGACCCCAGCGTGAGCTACGGCCTGGGCGACCAGTTCGACGGCAACCTGCGCAAGATCCACCTCCAGACCGACACGCCTTTCAACACCTACACGCGTGCCGGCCTGCCGCCCACGCCCATTGCCATGCCTGGCAAAGCCGCCTTGCTGGCCGCTGTCCGGCCCGCCGAGACCAAGGCGCTGTACTTCGTGGCGCGGGGGGATGGCAGCAGTGCGTTCAGCGCCACACTGGCTGAGCATAATCGGGCGGTCAACCAATACCAGCGATCAGCGCGCAACCCCGGAAAGACGCCATGAGCAACAAGGGCCGATTCATCACCTTCGAAGGCATC
>JACPOH010000284.1 GCA_016185075.1 Aquabacterium sp.
CCTGGGCACGCTGCGCAACCATTTCTCCACGCTGGGCGTGAACGGCATCAACGAGATGATCCGCAACTTCACGGGCGACCAGGAAGACATCACCACACCATGGGGCGAGGCCTTTGCCTTGCGTTTCCTCGATCACATCCGTGCCCGCATCACCGACATCCAGGAAGAAACCGGCCACCTCTACAACCTGGAGGCCACGCCCGCCGAAGGCACCACCTACCGCTTCGCCAAGGAAGACCGCAAGCGCTTTGCCGACATCCTGCAAGCGGGCCCGGGCGACATGCCCTACTACACCAACTCCTCGCAGCTGCCCGTAGGCTTCTGCGACGACCCCTTCGAGGCCTTGGAGCGCCAGGAGGCCTTGCAGGCCAAGTACACGGGTGGTACTGTCTTGCACCTGTACCTGGGCGAGAGAGTGTCTTCGGCAAGCGCCTGCAAGGAGCTGGTCAAACGCGCGTTGACGCGTTTCAGACTGCCCTACATCACCATCACCCCGACCTTCTCGATCTGCCCGGTACATGGCTATCTGTCGGGTGAACACGAGTTCTGCCCCAAGTGCGACGAAGAGGCCCTGGCCCGCAAGCGCACGCAGGCCGAGCAAGCCGCCAGTTGCTGCTCGCAGCACTGACACCCCATCCCACTCGACAAGGAGTCAAGCGCCATGATGACCATTCGCCAACCGCAAACCACCCACCCCGTTCTGGCCGACAACGAGCGCCAGCGCTGCGAGATCTGGACCCGCGTGATGGGCTACCACCGCCCGGTGTCGTCGTTCAACACCGGCAAAAAGGGTGAGTTCGCCGAACGCATCTACTTCAAGGAACCTGGCAAACCATGTTGAAAGTTGGTGGCTTCACCCCCCTGAGCACCTCGGACTGGCCAGGCCAGCTGGCCGCCGTGGTGTTCGTACAGGGCTGCCCCTGGCGCTGCCACTACTGCCACAACGTCGACCTGCAAAGCCGCGAGGGTGGCACGCCAGCGGGCTGGCAGCACGTGGTGGGCACGCTGGCCCGCCGCAAGGGCCTGCTTGACGGCGTCGTGTTCAGCGGTGGGGAACCCACGCTCGACCCAGAACTGGGGGACGCCATCGAGACCGTGCGCAGCCTGGGCTTCAAGGCCGGGCTGCACACGGCGGGCATCTACCCCGACAAGCTGGAGAAGGTCCTGCCCATGCTCGACTGGATCGGCTTTGACATCAAGGCCAATTTCGCCGACTACGAAGCCGTCACCGACATGCCCCGTAGCGGCCTGCCCGCGTGGCGCAGCCTGCAAGCGGTACTGCAAGCCATCAAGCGCCAGAAGCTCGGCCTCGAAGTTCGCACCACCTACCATCCTGATCTGCACCGCGACGACCAGCTCGCGGCGCTGGCCGAATCGCTGGTCAACCTGGGCGTCCAGCATTGGGTGATTCAGCAGTTCCGGCCCGCCCACACCCAGCACGCCGACCTCACCGCCACCTGGGCCCCGCCCAGCAGCGCACTGCTGCAACGCTTGCGCGACACCGGATTGACAGTCGAACTTCGATAGACTGGCCTCTTCATACCAAGCTGACACCTCATGCAGATCTCCACCTTCGACGACTTGCTCCTGGCGGCCCGCCAACAAGCTGATGCCCAGCGCCTGTTGCTGGTGTTTGCCGAAGCCACCTTGCCGGACAACGCCTCACCGGAGCAACGCGCCGCCTTTGCCGCAGGCCACGGTGGCGAGCTCACGCCCACCAGCTGTGTCGACAAGACACCCGATGACATCGGCAGCTTTGCCGCCCTGCTTCAGGAAGCGGCTCAATTCACACCGAACTGGGTCATCGTGTTTGTGGCGGGGGTGGCAGGCATCGGCCCCAAGGCGCCCAGCAGCGAGGATGTCGAGGCGTATTTGCAGGGCATGGTCGAAGCCATCAAGGCGGGCCAGCTGGAGCGCTTCATCCCCTTCAACCGGGATGGCGACGCGGTCAACCTGAACTGATTTCGCCCCCCCGATCGGTCAGATCAGCCTGGCCTGCCGTCCACACGAGGCAGGCCATACCAGCGGCCATACCGAAGCGCCCAGCCGCCCATCACCAGCAACCAGGCGGTGGCACCGCCAGGCAGCAACCAGGCCGATTGCGCAGGCCACACGATGGCCGCAAGGCGCAAGACAACGGCCACCTGCAAACCCCAGAACAAGCCCCAGGCCAGGTTGTCAGCCGTGAGCGTACGGCCGCTGTGGCCGCAACTGACGCGTGTGGCCATGGCCAGCAGGATGCTGCCCAGGAAGCCCATGGTCAGGGCGTGAAGAGGCAGCAGGTTCCACAGACCATCACCCATGAGTTGGGCCAGCGCATCCAGGCAAAGCGTCAGGCCGAGCCACACAAAGCCGATGTGCAGCATGGCCAGTAATCGAATGCGCAGGCTTTGCACCAGGCCCCAACGCACCGCCAGGCCCAGTACCAGCACGCCACCAGCCAATGAGCTGAAGGCACGCAAGCTCGACAGCATCACGCCCTGCCCTCCCGCTGCATCACTTACCACCCACAGCGCCTGAAGCCCTACAAAACCCAACAGCGTCCACAGCAACCAGTTGGGGCGCCAGGCGTCCAGCACAGGCAAAGCCGAGACCGTGAAGAACGGGATCATGCGGTGGGCCACGCTCACATACACCGGCACGATGAACAGCCACAAGCCCAGTTGCGCTGCGAGGTGGATGACACCGTAGTCACGCAGGGCAAGGCCGGCTGCGGCGAACCACATGGCCAGCACACCCAGCGCGCTGGCCAGCGCGATCAGGCTGGCATGCAGCTTGTCCCGAGCCCTGCTGAGCCGGACCAGGCCGATGAAACGCCAGGTCACCATGCCCCATCCACAAGCCGCCAGCGCCGCCCCCATCGCAGACAGCAGGTGGTGCAGATGCGACCCGCACAACACCAGCACCCAACCTGCACCCGTGGTGGCCACCGCAGGCAGGATTGCCCTCGCCGGCACCTCTGGCATCTGCAACCACTTGGGGCCGGCCGTAAACAGAAAGCCGGAGAAAAACAAGGGCATGAAGCCCAGACTCATCACCGCAGCGTGGACCAAGGTGGACGGCAAGGCCGTGCTCAAAGATGGCCAGGCGCCCGCCCGCGCCATGATTTCAACCCACCACCAACAGGCCGACACCGCCATCACGCAGGCAGCCGCAAAGAAGCTCAGGCGATGCGGTGCCGCCAGCAGCGTCGACAAGTGCCAGGCAGGCTTAGCGGCGAGCATGGGCTGCCCCGGCAGGCGTGCTGGCACCGCGCGCCCAAGGTCGACGCGGTGGGCCCACGGCATCCAGCGTGTTCTTGAGCAGCAGGCCGAACTCGGTGTCCCCCTCCATGACCATGAGCCGGTCGAAGAACAGCGTGTCCGGGTCATCCTGCCCTTGCAACAAGCGCCAGTAAACCGGGGCACTCGCGCGCAAGGTCAGGGTCGCAGGCTGAGCACCCGGAGCAGGCGAGAGCCCGTCCGGTCGCGCGATCAAGCGAAAGCTCAAACCAAGGTCATTGACTTCCAGCACCACCACGCGGCCTGACAAGGCCTGGCGGGTTTCCGTGTCCACCATTGGCCACCACAAGCGGTTGAGAGCCTGCGCCGCCGCCATCGACGGTGGCCACACAGGCAACTGGCTCACGACACGGCGCAGCCAGACGGGCACAGGCAAACTGGTTTGGTTCATGAGCTCACCCACTCCATGCCCGCACGCTTGGGCTGGGCAAAACCATTGGACAAAGGCCCGGGCAATCGCAAGGCCTGCAGATCGAGAAGGGCAGCCTCAGCGGGCGCGTCATGGTTCATGACGGCATCGAACAGCCGCACCACCGAGCCGAAATCCTGTGAGGTGGGCGACAAGCGCAGTCTCGTGACGCCCGCATCCGTCAAGGCGCGCTTCTGGCCCAACAGGCAATGCACCGATCCGGACTGCGTCTGGATGCCATTGAGCGCCAGAAACGATTGCCCTTCGCGCGTGCGCAGCGTCAGGCCATCCGGGTCTTCCACGCAGCGGAAGGCACACGCGTCCTTTTGCAGATGATGATGCCGAGCGGTGAAACAGCGTGCCGACAAGGCCAAGGGCATGCGCCCGAACGCAAACACCTCTGTGGGCACCGCCTGCCCCTGCGCATTGATCTGCCCCACAGCCGGCAGCGACAACTCGACGGGTGGCACCCAGCGTGTGGCACCGAGCGCCAGGTACTCGGCCAGCGCCGGTGCGCTGTACACATTGACGTGCAAGCCGATCACCCAGGGGCTGTGCCCGGCCAGCATGCGCACGGCCGCTGCATCATTGGCTTCCAGCATGAAGTCGCCCTGCTCCACCCAGCGACGCAAGCTGCGCAACTCGGCCTCGGTCTCGAGCGCCTTCGATCTTGATGGCAGACACGCCCGCCTTCACCAGCTCAGGCAGGATGGCCAGGGTGTTGAGGCTTGTGGGCTCCTCCAAAGCGTAGTCCACATCGCCATCAACATCAAATCGCCCCTTGCAGAGCGTGGGGTAACCACGCGGCTCATCGGCTGCGAACTGGTCGATCAGGATGCCGCCCAGGCGCGCATTGACCTTGTCGCCCTCGGCGTCCCACCTCACGGCAGATGGCGGGGAGCACACGCCGGCGGTATTGGGGGCCTGACCTGTGGCGTACGAGGACAAGGCGCAACGCCCCTCGACCATCACGCACAGGCTGCCAAACCCGAACACCTCGATTTCAACGTCGGTGTGCCGGATCACGTGGGCCACTTGTGGCAAGGTGAGCACGCGGGGCAACACCGCACGCTGGATGCCGTAGCGCTCACGGTAAAAGCCGATGGCCTCGTAGTTGGTCGCCGAGGCTTGAACCGACAAATGCAGGCGCAAGCCAGGGTGACGCCGCTGGCTGTAAGCCATCACGGCCGGGTCAGCCAGAATCACGGCGTGCACCCCCATGTCAACGGCCATGTCCACGGCCTCGAACCACCGCTGGGGCTGATCAGCCTGCGCGTAGGTGTTCAGGGCCATCAGCACCTGCCGGCCACGGTCGCGGGCATAACGCACGCCTTGCATGGCCTGGCTCCGGTCGAAATTCAAGCCCGCGAAGTTGCGCGCATTGGTGGCGTCCTTCAGGCCCATGTAGACCGCATCGGCGCCGGCATCAACCGCCACTTGCAAGGCACGCAGGGAGCCGGCGGGGCAAACCAGGTCCGGCCGTCTGGGGGTGTTCATGTACTGCCCTTCCTGGCTACAGCTGAATGACGGGAGAGACTCACTGAAGGTGATAGCGCGACAAGCCCTGCACATCCAGAATGCGGATGTCTCGGCGGTCAATGGCGATGTAGCCGCCGTCCTCCAGTTCACGCAACACCCGCGAGAAGTACTCCGGCGTCAAAGACAAGAGCGAGGCAATCGTCGCCTTGCTCACCGGCAGCGACACCGTGGGCGTCTCGCCGGGGCAGACGTCCTCCAGGCACTGGTCACGCAGCAGGTAGCCAATCACCCGCTGGATGCCCGAGTGCAGCGCCGCAGACTCGACATCCTGAACCAGCCCATGCAGGCGCCTGGAAATACCCGCCAGCATGCGCAGCGCGAAACGTGGATCCCGCGCGATTTCATCCATCACAGCCTGCTTCTTGACGGTCAGAACCAGGCTGTCACACAGCGACTGCGCATTCACGATGTAGGGCTTGCCCGTGAACATGAGCGCCTCTGCAAAGGAGTTGCCAGGGCTGATGATCTCGATGACCTTCTCGTGCCCGCTGGGCGACAAGGCATACAGCTTGACCTGGCCGCTCATCACCACATGAAAGCCATCACACACCTCACCCACCCGGAATATCTCGTCACCGCGCTCGCAGCGCCTCAGGACGGATGACTCGGCGATGCGCCCGAGTTCAGCCGGTCGCATCTCATGAAACAAAGGCAAGACAGACAAATAACCAGGGATGTCCAGACTGAAATTCGGCATGGGGTGGACTCCTGCGTGATCAACGATTGGCGCGAATTCTGGAAACATGCGAGCACCGTGGATTTGCGCTAGCGCAAAGTCAACCAGTCGGCCTATACCCGCCTGTGGCCCTCTCGTTCGAAAGGAGTAGTACCGCTGGATGACGCACAAGGGCAGGCCCTTGATGCACCGCAATCGGTCGGATCGAGCCGCCCCGAAGGGTCTTTTGTTTTCTTAACATCTGCGCATGACACGCACGACGGGACCCACCATGAGCACACATCACAACCTGCCCTTCGCCGGAGAAGACCTGTGGCGAGAGCCCATTGCCAAGGCGCTGCGCCGCGTGGTGGACCCCGAAGTCTCTCTTTCCATCGTGGACGTGGGTCTGATCTATGGCGTGGATGTCAGTCAGGAAAAGGTCCACGTGCGCATGACCATGACCTCTGCGGCCTGCCCCGTGACAGACATGCTGCTCGACGAGGTCCATGCCGAACTGGAGCAGGTCCTTCCTAAAGAGACGGCGGTGGAGGTCGAACTCGTCTGGGAGCCCCCCTGGACGCCGGAGCGCATGAGCGACAACGCGCGAAGGCTGATGCACTGGTGAGGCGCTGATGAACGACGGCTTGTTGTCGACCTGGGCGCGCCCGACCATGATCGGCCTGGTGGCGTTCAGCTTGCTCCTGGGCATCGCAGGCGGTTTGATGCGCGCCGGGGTGCCGGTGATCGGGTGGCTACCGGCGGCCTGGGTGCTGCCCGCAGCCAGCCTGCATGCGGCCTTGATGGTGTGCGGCTTTCTGGGGACGGTCATCGGCATCGAACGCGCCGTGGCCTTGCATGCACCCTGGGCCTTCCTGGCGCCCCTGTTCTCGGGCAGTGGTGCGGTCTGCCTGATGCTGGGTCAGGCCTGGCTGGGCATGGCCCTGATGGTGCTGGCCGGTGCCGCCTTCGTGCTGGTCAACCTGTTCATCGTCGGCAAGCAGTCTGCCCGCCACACCTGGCTCCTGCTGGTATCGGCCCTGGTCTGGCTCCTGGGTAACGTGCGGCTCATGCACCATGGCCTGGCCAACGGCACCCTGCTGGCATGGCTGGGGTTTCTGATACTGACCATCGCCGCCGAGCGGCTTGAGATGACCCGCCTGATGAGGGTTCGCCCATGGTCCAACCCATTGTTGCTGGGCTGCCTGGCCATGCTCTTGAGCGGCATCGCGCTGGCCGAGTGGCAGGATCAGGCCGCGCTGTTGGCGTGGGGCTTTGGGCTGATCACCCTGTCTGCCTGGCTGATCACCTTTGACATGGCGCGGATGCTGCACGCCTCGGTGTTGATGCGCCTGCTGGCCGGTCACGATGACGCGACCTGGCTCGCGCGGGGAAGCACACTCAACGCCGCCGCCATCGCGGTGTTTGCCATGACGGTACTCAGCGCAGCCTGGTCCTGGCGACGTCGCCACCCTTGAAGGAGCCACATGCCCCGAGACACCGAAGACCTCACGCTGGTCTACGCCTGTTCGAGCTGCTCCAGTGCGGCGCAACTCGCCAACCACCTGACCGTTCGGCTGGACCGAGAGGGCGACGCGGAGATGTCGTGCATCGCCGGCATTGGAGGCGATGTACCCAAGCTTGTGCGCAAGCTGCAAGATGCCCGGATGCTGCAAGCCGCATGAGGAGCACAACATGGCGTATTTCGATTGGGCCGATGACCTGATGATTGACCGGGGCCTGATCGATCTGGTCACTACCCTGCACACAGCCACCAGCCAAGGCTGTGGCCAGGAAGTAGTGGGCAGACTGCTCCAGGCCCTGGTGGCCTACACCCATGAACACGTTCAGCGTGAAGAGCAGGTGATGGCATCCGTGCACGCCCCGCGACTCGAAGGCCACCAGCAGCTTCACCGCCAGTTCATGTCGGACCTCAGCGTGCTGCACAGCCGCTACGAGGCTGGCAGCATCACCACGGCGTCACAACTGTCGTCGCTGCTGCGCGACTGGTTGTCCCTGCACATACGCCGATCTGACCGCAAGTTGCGGGACTATCTCTTGCCAAGGAGCGCCCTCCCCAGTGCCCGCGACGGCCAAGCACACGACACCTCGGCGCTGACGTCTCCTTGATGATTGGCGTTTGGCAGGCGCCACACTGACGCACGCATCACGCACTGAGTGTCGCCACAATGTTGGTGAGACGGCTCACCAGATCCTGTGGCTTGTGCACCAAGGCATAGCCGTGCTGGCCAAACAGATAAGGTAGATAGTCAGCCGCCAACTCATCGATCGTGATGCAAAACGGATGCAGACCGGCCGACCGTGCGGCTTGCACGGCGTGGCGCGTGTCTTCCAGGCCGAAGCGCCCTTCGTAATGGTCCAGATCATTGGGCTTGCCATCCGTGAGCAGCAACAACAAGCGTTGTTTCTCGGTTCGCAAGGACAGCTGCCGGGTGGCATAACGAATGGCCGCCCCCATGCGCGTGTAATAGCCAGGCTTGATCGCCCCCACCCGGTCACGCGTCGCCGCCCCCCATTGCTCATCAAAGCGCTTGAGCGCGTGCACCCGCACGTTATGGCGCTTGACCGAGCTGAAACCCAATATTTCGAACGAATCGCCCAGCCCGTCCATGGCTTGCCCGAAGACGTACAAGGCATCTCGGATCACATCGATCACCCGGGCATCCTGAGCCGCCCAGGCGTCTGTAGACAAGGACAGATCGGCCAGCAGCAAGGTGGCCAGACTGCGCTCGCTGCGTTGCGGGCGGGCAAACACGCGAGGTTCGCTCAGGGTGGCCACGCCGCCCTCGCCAGCACGAGATTCGACCTGCCAACGAACCCAGGCATCCATGTCCAGGCGCTCGCCACTGGTGTGCCCGCCCTGCCAGCGCGGCATGGCACGCAGGCTTTCCAGCCGTCGGCGCATGCGTGCTGCGGTGGAGCGCAGAGCAGGTGAAACCTGCCAAGGCTCCGCCACTGTGGGCAGCAAGAGTTGCACCGCGCAATGATCCGGCAACAGGCGAGCCTTGCGGTGGTCCCATTCAGGCAGAGTGATCCCTTGCGCGATCACCTGATCGTCTGCCGCAGCGCTGGGCAAGTCCAGATCAAAGCGCACGCGGGAGGCCAAGGTTTGCCCGCCCGGCGCCACCGACAGGGTGTCCATGTCGTTGGCAATCTGTCGCGCGTCCTCTACCGGGTCGTCGTCGGTCTGGCGGTTGACGCGCACAAACTCGGTCCACGACAACAAGGACTCGGCCCGAAAGAACATCATCAGGGCATGACGCTCGTGTGACTCGCTTGTCTGCTGCGCGCGCCGTCGGGTGCCATCGGTTGGCTTGCGGGCTTCTTCACCCTGGCCATCACGGGTCTGATCCGGGCGCGCCTGCGCAAGCAAGGCGCGTTGAGCGGGAGACACATCCACCCACACACAAACCGGAGAGACCTCGTCTGCGCGGACGGGCTGGGAGCCGGCCTGCACCATGTCCAAGGCCTGCTCGCCTTGGCTCGGCGACACCATGGATTGCCGCAATGCACTTTGTACCGCCCGCTCACAAGTGGCTTGTCGGCCACGCAGGCCATCAGGATCCGGCCTTTGTGCCAGATGCAGTTCGACCAGCCGACGGTAACGCGCGCGCCATCCCGGGTACTGCGCCAACAGGCAGGACGTGGCCCGCAGATTGCCGGTGATCCAGTCGCCTTCCAGCTGAGCCTCATCGCCCATCGCGCCGAGTTGCAGGCGCATGGCCCCTTGCCCAGCCAACCAGAGGTACAGCTCGCGGTTGAGTTCGGGCTGATCAAACAAGGCCAGCTCGGGCGGCAAGGCAAGGGTTTCGGCATCCAGCACGGGCGAGGCGAATCGCTGCCCGCTGCCTGCAATCTTCTGCATCAGACCACGAGGCCCTTTGTGGCTTCGCTCGCAGGCCCCAGCCAACCGCCATGGCGGCAGCCCCCCCATGGCTCGAAACACCACGGCGAGCTGGGCGCTCATGTCCTCCAGGCGCACCGCCGCCTGCGGATACTGTCGTTCAGCCAGCCGCGTGGCGATGCGGTGCCACCATTGCCCAACCCACTCTTCCATCAGCGAACCTCCCGTGTGGCGTGCACGCCCGGCGCAGCTTGGTCAATCCGTGCACCCTGCGCGAGCTGCTCGGCCTTCTTCTGCCGCAGGGTTTCACGCACGGCGTCCACGCCCACGGCCCATTGCAACACCGGGGCGCGCGCCTGGCTGGTTTGGGAGCGATCGCACTGTGTCAGGCACTGTCCGCACTGCACACATGAAAACATCATGCGCTTGATGTCGCGCGGATGAAGACGCATGGGGCAAGCGTTGTCGCATGCCGAACCCACAGGCGCATCACAGGTGCGGCACTCACGCGCACGTTCACGTTGGAACGACACCACCATGCCTTTGGGGTTGGCCATCCAGACCAGGCTCTGGAACAAGCCGACCGCGCATCCGAATCGACAGAACAAGTGCCTGGCCAGCACAAACTCGGCGGTGAAAACAGCCGTGCCTATCCACAAGAAGCGGGCCTCGCCAGGCGTCAAGGTGCCCTGCAGCAGGTGCGACCAGATGCGCATCGGCGGCAAAAGATAGCTCAGCAGGGTGATGGCCCAGGTGAAGCCCAGAACCAGGCTGAGCATGAAGAAGACGGGCCACCAGCTCGCGCGCGGCTGGATGAACTCACCGCGGTCATTGCGTCTGCGGGTGACGTGCTTGTCCCACAGGCTGAACTTGCCGATGGCACGGTGCAGGGCCTTGTTGAGCAACTCCACAGCGGAGAAGTGCGGGCACAACCAGCCACAGTACAAACGACCATAGCGCCACGCCACCGCGAAGAAGACGCCCACCACCACCACGATGGGCAAAAGGCCCCGACACACGAGGCTGATGCCCGCTTGTGTGGCGGATATCTCGCCCTTCATCAAGGCGTCAATGCCCAGAGACCACTTGAACCCCAGGACCCACAACTGGGTCTCGGTCAGGTCAAACCTGAACAGGTTGAGTGCTGGCGCCAACAGGAAAAGGACAAAGAAGCCCACCTGCCAGCGCAAGCGCCGGCTCTGCAGATCAGGGCCGGCCAAAGACGCCACGAACGATCTCCATCAGGGCGGTGGCGGTATCGGGGTCATCGGTCAACGCGTCCACCACGGCCGCCCGGCAGGCCACGTCAACCTCCATGCCTGCAGAGATCAGGCGAGCGGCCATGACGAGCAAACGCGTGCTGGCGGTCTCTTCCAGGTCATGGTCGGTCACACGACGCAGGGCTTGCGCCAGCCTGACCAGGCCCGCTGCCAAATCGGCGGAGACGCCCGACTCGCTGCGCACGATGTCCTGCTCGACGCCGCTTTGTGGGTAGTCGAACGACAGCGCCACGAAACGTTGGCGAGTGCTGGGCTTGAGTGCCTTGAGCAGATTCTGGTAGCCGGGGTTGTAGGACACCACCAGCATGAACTCTGGAGGGGCGATCAGCAGCTCGCCTGTACGCTCGATGGGCAGCACGCGCCGGTCATCGGCCAGCGGGTGCATGACCACGGTCGTGTCCTTGCGGGCTTCGACCACTTCGTCCAGGTAACAGATGGCACCTTCGCGCACGGCGCGTGCCAGCGGGCCATCCTGCCAGACAGTGTTGCCCTGCCCGATCAGGTGCCGGCCGACGAGGTCGGCCGCACTCAGGTCGTCGTGGCAGGAGACTGTAACGAGTGGCCGCCCCAGACGGGCAGCCATGTGTTCAACAAAACGGGTTTTGCCACAACCCGTCGGCCCCTTGATCAGCAAGGGCAGCTGGCAGCGCCAGGCGTGCTCGAACAGCGCGCATTCCTGCGCCTGAGGGATGTAGTGGGGCACACCATCTGGTGCACCCGCCAGATGCCTGGCACTGAGCATGTCCATGCTGATCTCTGAAGGCGAACGGGTTGGCCTGTTCAGGCACGTTGTGCGGGCACGGTGCGGGCGTCACCGCCGGCAGAGGCGAGCACAGGCTCTTCACCACCGATGAAGAAGCTCGACAGGTAAGTGACCAGGCCTACCAGGAAGCCCACACCACCACCCAGGCGGACCCAGTAGAAGAAGTTCAGCTGGTCTTGTGTCGCCATGAACGGTGTTGGGTTGGCAGCCATACGCTGCAGCCACACCTGCAGAATGCCTGCGCCCGTCAGGGCCAGCACCATGACACCCATGCTGATGGTCATGATCCAGAACGACCACATCTCGACGCTCTGGGCACGGGCGCTGTTGGCCACGCGGCCGCGCAGTGTCGGCATGGCGTAACTGATCATGGTGATGACCACCAGCACATAGGCGCCGTAGAAAGCCAAGTGGCCGTGGGCCGCCGTGATCTGCGTGCCGTGGGTATAGAAGTTGACGGCAGACAGGGTATGAATGAAGCCCCACAGACCAGCGCCCAGGAAGCCCATCACCGCAGTGCCCACCGCCCAGAGCACGGCGGCCTGGTTGGGGTGTTCACGTCGACGACGCTGCACCATGTTGAAGGCAAACACCGTCATCATGAAGAAGGGAATGGGCTCCATGGCCGAGAAGATCGAGCCGATCCACTGCCAGTAGCCTGGCAGGCCGATGAAGTAGAAGTGGTGGCCGGTCCCCAGGATGCCAGTCATCAGCGCGAAGGCAATGATCACGTACAGCCACTTGTCGATCACCTCGCGGTCCACGCCGGTGGTCTTGATCAGCACGAATGCCAGCAGCGCACCCAGGATCAGCTCCCACACACCTTCCACCCAAAGGTGCACCACGAACCACCAGTACATCTTGTCGCGCACCAGGTTGTGCGGGTTGACGAAGCTGAACAGGAACATGATCGCCAGGCCCCACAGGCCCAGGTGCAGCACCAGCGAGATGCTGGTCTTGCGACCCTTGAGCAGCGTCATGGTGATGTTGAACAGGAAGCCCAGCGCCACCACCACGATGCCCACCTTGGTCGGCAGAGGCTGCTCCAGGAACTCGCGGCCCATGGTGTTGAGCAGGTCATTGCCCGTCATCTCCGCCAGCTTGGCGTAAGGCACCATCAGGTAACCGACGATGGTCAGTGCACCCGCCACCAGGAAGATCCAGAAGAGCGCCAGGGCCAGCTTGGGGCTGTACAACTCGGTTTCAGCTTCCTCGGGTACGAGATAGTAGGCCGAGCCCATGAAGCCGAACAGCAGCCAGACAATCAGCAGGTTGGTGTGGACCATGCGGGCCACGTTGAAGGGAATGGCCGGGAACAGGAAGTCCCCGATGATGTACTGCAGGCCCATGGCCAGACCGAAAACGATCTGCCCCACGAACAGCAGCAAGGCGGCCGCGAAGTAATAGGTCGCGACCGATTGCGATTGGTACTTGAGTGTCTTGATCATGATCTAGCTCCGAGTCGGTCAACCTTCGATGTTGGGGGGCCACTTCTCGGTATTGACTTCGCTGGTCCACTTGAGGAACTCAACCATGTCATCGAGCTGTTGGTCCGTGAGGTTGAACTGCGGCATTTGCCGACGCCCCGGCGCACCTGTGGGCTGCCCCTTGATCCAGGCCTTGATGAACTCGGGGCCGCGGCGCTTGTAGACGTTGCCCAACTCCGGCGCAAAGTACGCGCCCTCACCCAGCAAGGTATGGCAACCGATGCAGTTGCGTGTTTCCCAGATGTGCTTGCCGCGCACCACCGACTCGGTGATGTTCTGCACATTGGAGCGCTCGGGGATCTTGTGTTCGGAGTCGAAGATGATGGCTGCGAACAGCAGCACAAAGAACACGGTTCCGCCGTAAAAGATGTTGCGGGCGGCCTGCTTGGTGAAGCCGCCTTGCTTGCCCTGGGTCATACCATTCTCCTTCTTGTCAAGGGACAGCATGAGACTAGGGCTGGGAAGGCGGCATTTCCTTGAAGCGGTTCAAGAATCGGGGCATTGGCCACAGCCAGATACCCCTCATCGTTCTTCTGAACGATGCTCAGGCGTAGCTGGCCAGCCGCTGCGCATCCAGGATGTGGATGTGCCGACGTTCCACGCTGATCAACCCGTGTGCCTGCAGGTCATGCAGGATGCGCGAGAAGTGCTCCGGCGTGACCGACAGCAATGAAGCGATGGTGCCTTTGCTGGCTGGCAGTGACACGGTCACGTCCTGCTCGGTGTTGTAGGCCTCCCCCACCACGGGCGAATGCAACAGATAGTCCACCACGCGCTTGACGCCCGAGTGCAAGGTCACCGCCTCGATGTCCTTGACCAGGCTGTTCATGCGCCGCGACAGGCCCGTGAGCATGCGCATCGCCAGCCCTGCGTTGTGCTCGATCTCCTGGACCAGCACATCCTTGGGGACCACCAGCAACTGCACGTCAAACAGCACACTGGCGTTCACGCTGTGCGCACCTTCGCTGAACATCAGCGACTCTGATACACAGCCCCCTGCCCCGATGACCTCGATCACCTTTTCATGGCCACTGGGCACTTTGGCATACAGCTTGATCATGCCGTCGATGACCAGATACAGCCCTTCGCAGGACTGCCCGGCATGAAACAACTCCTCCCCCCGCGACAAACGCCGAACGGAAGACGCCGCTGCGATGCGCGCCAACTCGGGCGCGGACATGTCCTTGAACAAGGGCTGGCTGCCCAGGTAGGACACCACATTCAGTCTGCGCGAACCCATCATGTTGCTCCTCTTGATCGCATGAACCTGAGTTCATTCTGAGCACCCGCGCCAAGCATGGATTTGACAAGGCGCAAAGATGCCCAACAGATCTAGTGGGGTAATTGACATCGTTCTCTCGAACGATGCTGGTGCGCTGGGGCAACAAAAAGCCCCGCGTCGGATGGATCGCGGGGCTGATGCAGGCCTTCATCGGCCTGACGATGGAAGGGGAATCAACTCACACGGCGGCGACTTGCGACAACCACGCCGGCCAAACCCAATCCCATCAGCGCGTAGGTGGAAGGCTCCGGAACCGACGGTACAACAATGCCGTTTGGCGTGAATGACACATCAACGGTCGTTTCACTGTACTGAACTTGCTGGCTGACAGTCGAGTTCAGTGCAGTAGCGAGGTACACGGTTTTCTCACTGCCATCCAGATTGGCCAGGCTGAGCGTCCAATCCTTGGAAAAGGTGTCACTCAACTTCACAGAAGAGTCGTGCATTGATTCGCCGGTTTCGGTCGACCAATCGAAACCATCCTGGTTGTAATTGACATTTTTGTCCGTGATGAAGACGGACGTGTTGCCATTCGCACTGCCGAAGTTGACCCCGCTCAGCGAGTCAGCCAATATCACGGAAGCGTTTAACTGTACGGAGCCTGTTGAATACTGCGTTTCTGTCGAAACAAAATGCCCTGTTGAACTGGGTGTGTACCCAGGAAGGGAGCCAGTCGTGGGCACGATGGCCCCCAGCAGGTTGCTGCGATCCACGGTCGCGTTGAAGGTCGACGTACCTTCAATGACCAGCAACGTGTTCGCCGTCAATTGCATGGTCAAGGGCTGAACCAAGTCGCCATTGCCCGGAGAATAAACCCCGACACTCGCGCTGCGATCAACAGAAGAGAGGTACTTCGTTGACGATTGCTGAACGCTGAAACGCCCGGTCTCACCTGTCGCGCTGTTCACGCCGTTAACGGAATAGCTGTAGCGGCCGTAGGGATCGGCCAGCGACCCGGATTTAACATCCTCAGACCTCAATTGCATGCTGATGTTGGCCTGGGTACCAGACACCGAAATACCGATGCTTGCATCGGGTGTCAAAGTTGACGCATTGCCGGTACCAAATGGCCCTAAACCATAGGCATTCGACCCCATCGTCATTGGTGTGACGATGTCGCCATACCCACCATCCGTCGGAGTTTGCGACAGTGTGGTGGTGGCGGACCAATTGCCACCGGTGATGATCAGACCCGGTGTGATGCCATCGCGGGTATCCAGGTCGATCAGGCGGTAACGCAAGTTGCCGATGCTGACAGACGAACTGAGGAACGGATCAGCTGCACGCGCAGACTGGCTGCACGCAGCAGCCAAAATGGACAGACACGCGATCAGGCGTGCGCCTGCGTAGGTAGCGGGCATGAAAGACTCCTTGAGGTTTAGTTGTTCCCCATTATGTACAGAACTTCCCGCGTACTTGTAACCCCCCCATTCAAGGGTGACGACTGGGGTACCAGGAGGCATCCACCTCATTGAAGATGGACCCATTGTCAGGATCCACGTCCTGATACGGCCCCGTTCCGCTGTGTTCGGCATGCGTCGCCGGCACGAAGCGCCCTGACTTCACGTCGAAGACATGGACCTCGCCCTCTTCGATGACGTAGTGCCAGCCATGCAGCGAGATCTGCCGCTGCTCGACGCGTTGGCGGACCATGGGGTAGTCCATCAGGCGCTCCAGTTGCAGCACGATGGAACGCTGCTCGGTTCGCCGCAGAGCCTCTTCTGACACCTGCACCGGCAGGGCTGCTTCGCGAGCCAGATCCAGCCAGGCCTGCAGGTTCTTGGCCTCAGGCGAGACCTCTTCATACAGCGCCTTCATGGCACCGCAATGCGAATGGCCACACACGATGATGTGGCTCACATGCAGATTGAGCACCGCGTATTCGATGGCAGCGGCCGTGCCATGCAGGCCATGCAGCCCGTTGTACGGCGGCACCAGCGCCCCCACGTTGCGCACGATGAACAACTCGCCGGGCCCAGCTCCCGTCAGCATGTAGGGCACGAGCCTGGAGTCGGAGCAGCCCACGAACAAAATGGTCGGATGCTGCCCCTGCTCCACCAGGTGCTGGAACTTGTCCTTGTAGTCAGGAAAGTAGTCGTTATGGAAGCGCCGCAGGCGCTCCAATAAGTGGTCATCCATGGATCATCACTGAAGCAAGGGGGAATCTGCCGCATCCAGATCCACGCCGTGCACGGCCCAACGGGCGGCCAGCACACGCATGGTCTGGCGCAATGCCGTGACCCAGGCTTGTTGTCGCAGTGCCTGCGCCACGGCCTCGCTCACCGCCTCGTAAGGTTGAGCCTGGCCGGGGTCTCGCGCCAGCACCTCGACCACGTGCAGGCCGAATCGGCTGTGCACCAGTCGCGGCAACACGCCCACATTGGCGGTGCCTTCGGTCTGCCCAAACAGCTCCCGCGCGAACTCGGGCGCACACTCCTGCGCCTGGAGCCAGCCCAGGTCGCCTCCTCGTTCACTGCTCGGGCAGTTGGAGAGTTGGCGCGCGGTCTCTGCAAAGCGATGAGGGTCCGCGCGCACCTCCAGCAAGGCCTGCTCGGCGCGTTGTCGCAGCGCCTGCACATCCACCCCAGGGGTCACCGCAAAGAGGATGTGGCGGGCCTGCACGCGTTCGCCAATGGCGTACTGCGCTGTATGCGCCGCATGGTGCCGACGGCAAGCCGCTTCGTCTGGCTCTGGCACGCGCAACTGCTGCAGCAGGTACTGGTCGATGGCCTCGGCGGCGGCCTCGCTGATCACACCGCGCTCCGGAGCCGGGTCGTCTGCCGACAACAAGCCCGCTTCAATGGCGGCCTGGCGCAACAACTCCAGGCTGGCACGCTGACGGCGCTCCGCCTCGGTCAACGGTTCGGACGCATCAGCGAGCAATACATCGCCCACTGTTCGATGGACAGAGGCACAGTGGACAGACCGAGCAGCAGCGTGGCCAGGATCCAGAACAGCACGAGAAAATCGCGGCCACGCGAGTTGGCACGCACGCGCTCGTTGCTCAGGCGACGGTGGATGAGCAGCAACAAGCCGATCAGGCCGATGCTGCCCAGTGTGCCACCCGCCACCACGGCGAGCATCTGCTTTTGCGAGGCGGTCACACCCAGGGCGTGGATGATCTCCGGCGGTGTCAACATGCCGAAGAAGTGGCCGAAGAACAGACCGATGATGCCAAGGTGGAACAGGTTGGAGCCTGCCCTCAAGGTACCGGTGGCCAGCATCTGGCTGGACTCGCTGCGCCAGGTGTACTGGTCGCGATCAAAGCGGACGAGGCTCCCCAGCAGGAAGATGGCGCCGCAGATGTAGGGGTAGATGCCGAACAGGAAATGATGAGAGAGGCTCATGCTGCTGCTCCTCGTTGTGGTGTCGATGCGGCTCGCCGCACGATTTGAATGGGCTGAGGCTGGCTGGGGCTTTGCTGGCCCTTGCTGGTGCAACCGGCAAAGGCTTCAGGCTCCACCCAGGCGGCGTCCAGATCCTCGTCTTCCGGCACATCCGGCGTTGCGATGTCTTGCTGCCCGATCTCGAGCACGGCAGCCAGCACGTGGGCGTACAGGCTGCGCCGCTTGATCAGCGCCGCATGGATGGCGTTGAGGATGTGGGAAATCTCGCCCAGGAAGTCACGCTGCTGCGCAGATGGCAAGGTGGAGGCGAACTCCAGCACCACAGGCAGGTAGTCTGGCAGTTCGCCCCCGATCTTGGCCGGGTCGAGCAACAGCCCACCCTGTTCATAGGTCTTGACCAGGTCGATCATGGCCGGGCCGCGGTCTCGGGAATCGCCATGCACATGCTCGAACAGATGCAAGGAGGTTGCACGGCCACGGTCGAACAGCTCGACGTAGGCCTGCTCGACCTCCATCACATCCTGGTCCACGAGGGAGCCCAGCAACATGCTGAGACCACGCAGGCGAGCTGGCGACACGGCGGCCTCGCTCGCCAGCACCTTCTGCAGATCAGGCACGAGTTCGCGCAATGCCGCATCGGGATAGGTCAGCATGCGGGCCAAGGCGCGCAGGCTATAAGAGGATTCAGCCATGCTCACACCTCCGACTTGATGGGAATGGTGCGCTTCTTCTTGGCACCGAACAGACTGGTGTCTGTTGCACCATCCGAGCAGCCATTTCCAAACGAGAAGCCACAACCGCCGCGCACGTCAAATGCGTTTTCGGCGTACTCACGGTGGGCCGATGGGATCACGAACCGGTCTTCGTAGTTGGCGATCGCCATCACGTGGTACATGTCGTCCACGGTGTGCTGGTCCAGGCCAACCTGCTCCAGTACGCGCTTGTTCTCCACGCCGTCCACATGCTTGCTGCGCATGTAGCCGCGCATGGCAAGCATGCGTTCCAGGGCACGTGTCACGGGCATGGTGTCGCCTGCTGTCAGCAAGTTGGCCAGATACTTGACAGGAATGCGCAGCTGGTTGACGTCCGGGATCTCGCCGTTGACGCCAATCTGCCCGCTGTTGGCAGCCGATTGAATCGGCGAGAGAGGCGGTACATACCAGACCATGGGCAGCGTGCGGTACTCGGGGTGCAGCGGCAGCGCCACCTTCCAGTCCACGGCCATCTTGTAGACGGGGCTGTTGCGAGCAGCTACCAGCCAGGCCTCGGGGATGCCGTCCTTGCGCGCCTGCTCGATGACCTTGGAGTCGTTCGGGTTCAGGAAGATATCGAGCTGCGCCTGATACAGATCGCGGTCATGCTCGACGCTGGCGGCCTCCTGGATGCGGTCTGCGTCATACAGCAGCACGCCCAGGTAACGGATGCGGCCCACGCAGGTTTCCGAACACACGGTGGGTTGGCCGGCTTCGATACGTGGGTAGCAGAAGATGCACTTCTCGGCCTTGCCGGACTGCCAGTTGTAATAGATCTTCTTGTACGGGCAACCAGAAACACACATGCGCCAGCCGCGGCACTTGTCCTGGTCGATCAGGACGATGCCGTCTTCCTCGCGCTTGTAGATCGAACCGGATGGGCAGGACGCCACGCAAGCCGGGTTCAGGCAGTGCTCGCACAGGCGAGGCAGGTACATCATGAAGGTGTTTTCGAACTGGCCGTAGATGTCCTTCTGGACATCATCGAAGTTCTTGTCCTTGCTGCGCTTGCTGAACTCACCACCCAGGATCTCTTCCCAGTTGGGACCCCACTCGATCTTCTGCATGCGCTGACCAGTGATCAGGCTGCGTGGACGGGCGGTGGGCGCGGCCTTCATCTTCGGTGCCGACTGCAGATGATCGTAGTCGAAGGTGAAAGGCTCGTAGTAGTCGTCGATCTCCGGCAGGTTGGGGTTGGCGAAGATCTTCATCAGCAGGCTGAGCTTGCCACCTTGGCGGGGCGCAATTGAGCCGTCCGACTTGCGAACCCAGCCGCCATTCCACTTATCCTGGTTCTCCCACTCCTTGGGGTAACCGATGCCAGGCTTGGTCTCGACGTTGTTGAACCAGGCGTACTCGACGCCGGGGCGGCTGGTCCAGACGTTCTTGCAGGTCACCGAGCAGGTGTGGCAACCAATGCACTTGTCCAGGTTCAGCACCATGCCGATTTGGGCGCGGATTTTCATGCGTGTGCTCCTTCGGTCGAGGCTTCGTCATCCAGCCAGTCAACCTTGTTCATCTTGCGGACGATCACGAACTCGTCGCGGTTGGTGCCGATGGTTCCGTAGTAGTTGAAGCCGTAGCTGAACTGCGCGTAGCCACCGATCATGTGCGTGGGCTTGAGCACCACACGCGTCACCGAGTTGTGGATGCCTCCCCGAGCGCCCGTGATCTCGGAGCCCGGTGTGTTCACGATCTTTTCCTGCGCGTGGTACATCAAGGTCATGCCCGGGTTCACACGCTGGCTCACCACGGCACGGGCCGTGATGGCGCCGTTGGTGTTGAACAGCTCCACCCAGTCGTTGTCCACGATGCCGGCCTTCTTGGCATCGTCTTCACTCAGCCAGATCACCGGGCCACCGCGGTTGAGCGTCAGCATCAACAGGTTATCGGTGTAAGTCGAGTGAATGCCCCACTTCTGGTGCGGCGTGATGAAGTTGAGTGCAATCTCCTTGTTGCCATTGGGCTTGACACCTCCGACGTCATCGAGCGTCTTGAGGTCAACTGGCGGACGGTAGGACACGAAGCCCTCGCCGAAGGCCTGCATCCAGGGGTGGTCCATGTAGAACTGCTGACGGCCCGTGAGCGTGCGCCATGGGATCAGCTCGTGCACGTTGGTGTAGCCGGCGTTGTAGGACACCTTCTCGCTTTCCAGGCCAGACCAGGTGGGCGAGGAAATGATCTTGCGAGGCTGCGCCTGGATGTCGCGGTAGCGGATCTTCTCGTCTTCGCGGTGCAAGGCCAGGTGCGTGTGATCGCGGCCAGTCTGCTTGCTCAGGGCTTCCCAGGCCTTGACCGCCACATGGCCGTTGGTCTCGGGAGCCAGCATCAGCACCACTTCGGTGGCGTCGATGTCCGACACGATGCGGGGCAGACCCTTGGTGGTGCCCTCTTCCCGCACGGTACCGTTGAGGCTAGCGAGGCCGTCCACCTCGTCTTGCGTGTTCCAGCCGATGCCTTTGCCGCCGTTGCCCAACTTGCTCATCAGCGGGCCGAGCGAGGTGAAGCGCTTGAAGGTGTTGGGGTAGTCCCGTTCGACCACGGTGATCTGCGGGGCAGTCTTGCCCGGGATCAGGTCGATCTCGCCCTTCTTCCACTCTTGCACGCCGAACGGCTGCGCCAGCTCGGCGGCCGTGTCATGCATGATCGGCGTCAGCACCACTTCCTTTTCGACACCCAGGTGGCCCACGCAGACTTCAGAGAACTTCTGGGCAAAGCCCTTGTAGATCTCCCAGTCGGAACGGGCTTCCCAGGCGGGGTCCACCGCTGCGGAGAGCGGGTGGATGAAGGGGTGCATGTCAGACGTGTTGAGGTCGTTCTTTTCGTACCAGGTGGCCGTGGGCAGCACGATGTCCGAGTACAGGCAGGTGGTACTCATGCGGAAGTCCAGCGTGACCAGCAGATCGAGCTTGCCTTCAGGTGCCTGGGCGTGCCATTCCACTTCCTGTGGCTTGGCATCGTTGGCACCCAGGTCCTTGCCCTGCACGCCGTGGCTGGTGCCCAGCAGATGCTTGAGGAAGTATTCGTGACCCTTGCCTGATGAACCCAGGATGTTGGAACGCCACACGAACATGTTGCGCGGCCAGTTCTGCGGGTTGTCCGGGTCCTCGCAGGACATCTTGAGCGAACCCGCCTTGAGCGCCTGAACCGTGTAGTCCTTGGCGTCCATGCCCTTGGTTTGCGCATCCTTGATGACGTTCAGCGGGTTGGCCTGCAACTGAGGTGCAGAAGGCAACCAACCCATGCGTTCGGCGCGCACGTTGTAGTCGATCATGCTGCCGCCGAACTTGCTCTTGTCGGCCAGCGGTGAAAGCACTTCGTTGACGCCCAGCTTCTCGTATCGCCACTGATCGGTGTGCGCGTAGAAGAAACTGGTGGAGTTCTGCTGACGTGGTGGGCGAGCCCAGTCCAGCGCAAAGGCCAATGCCGTCCAGCCGGTTTGGGGACGCAACTTTTCCTGACCCACATAGTGGGCCCAACCGCCGCCGGACTGACCAACGCAACCGCACATCATCAGCATGTTGATGATGCCGCGGTAGTTCATGTCGCAGTGGTACCAGTGGTTCATCGCCGCGCCGATGATGACCATGGACTTGCCATGTGTCTTGTCGGCGTTGTCGGCAAACTGACGAGCCACGGAGAGCACCTGCGTACGAGGCGTACCGGTGATCTGTTCCTGCCAGGCTGGGGTGTAAGGCACGTTGTCGTCAAAGGACTTGGCACCATCGTCCACCAACTGACCTTGCGCATTCTTCAGGCCACGGAAGACACCGTAGCTGGCCACCTGCAGGTCGAACACGGTCGCGACCCAGACTTCCTTGGACTGACCATCCTTCTGGATCGTCATGCGCTGCATGGGCACATTGCGCAGCAGCACGTCGCTTTGCTTGTTGGCCTGGAAGTTAGGCGTGTCGATGCCGCCGAAGTACGGGAAGGCCACCTTGTTGACATCAGCGGAGGCCACCTCGGCCTTGGTGGCATCTTCCAACACCGACAGCTTGAGGCTGACCTCGGCATTGGTGACGCCTTCCTTGGTTTCGAGGTTCCACTTGCCTTCGTCCGAACGGCCAGCGGCACCCCAACGGAAGCCGATGGAGCCATTGGGTACAACGATGCTGCCGTCAGCGTTGTAGGCCAGGGTCTTCCACTCCGTGTTGCTGCCTTGGGCCAGATCGCCTGTCATGTCGCTGGCGCGCAGGTAGCGACCCGGAACCAGTGCCTTGCCGGCAGGTGTGTCCTGCTCTTCGAGCATGACCAACATGGGCAGGTCGGTGTAGCGGCGGGCATAGTCATCAAAGTACGCACTGCGCTTGCGCTCGCCTTCTCCGAAGTAGAACTCCTTGAGGATCACATGGCCCATGGCCATGGCCACGGCTGCATCGGTGCCCTGCTTCGGGTGCATCCAGATGTCAGCCAGCTTGGCCACTTCGGAGTAGTCGGGCGTGACCGCTACGGTTTTCGTGCCCTTGTAGCGAACTTCGGTGAAGAAGTGCGCATCAGGGGTACGCGTCTGGGGGACGTTGGAGCCCCAGGCGATGATGAAGTTCGAGTTGTACCAGTCTGCCGACTCAGGCACGTCGGTCTGCTCACCCCAGATCTGAGGACTGGAAGGAGGCAGGTCGCAATACCAGTCATAGAAGGACATGCACACGCCACCGATCAGGCTCAGGTAGCGACTGCCCGCTGCATAGCTGATCATGGACATGGCCGGGATCGGCGAGAAGCCAATGATGCGATCCGGGCCGTACTGCTTGATCGTGTAGACGTTGGACGCTGCCACGATCTCGTTGACTTCATCCCAACTGGTGCGCACGAAGCCACCCAGGCCACGCTCCTTCTGCCAGGAGCGACGTGTCTCCGGGTTGCTCATCAGGCTGGCCCAGGCGTCCACAGGTGTCTTGGACACGGTACGGGCTGCACGCCAGTGCTTGAGCAACTCACCGCGCACCATGGGGTGCTTCACGCGGTTGGCGCTGTACAGGTACCAGGAGTAGCTGGCGCCGCGGGCGCAGCCGCGAGGCTAGTGGTTGGGCAGGTCGTCACGGGTGCGGGGGTAATCGGTTTGCTGGGTTTCCCAGGTCACGATGCCACCCTTGACGTACACCTTCCACGAGCAGGAGCCCGTGCAGTTCACGCCGTGGGTCGAGCGCACGATCTTGTCGTGTTGCCAGCGATTGCGGTAAGCGTCTTCCCAAGTGCGGTCTTCGCCGTTGGTGACGCCATGACCATTCGCGAACGATTCTTTGGGTTGCGCGAAGAAGGTCAGTCGGTCAAGAAAATGACTCATGTTGGATTCCTTGCTAAATCTCGAAGGCCTTGAGGACGATCATCGCGAGAACAGCGACCAGGCGCCATACCCACCAATAGCTAGTCCTAACAGCAGGTTCAAGGGGCGCGTACGCTCGTCGGCCTGCGGGATGAACAGCGCGTCAATGCGCATGGCCTCGGTGAGCGGATGGCGCACGATGCTGGCCAGTACCAGCGTGATGCCGTAAGCGACGGCGCCCGCATTGACGACGATGTCCATGGCCCTACTCCTTTTGAACGATGTCAGGCTGTTTGACC
This sequence comes from Aquabacterium sp., assembly GCA_016185075.1. Lineage (GTDB taxonomy): Bacteria > Pseudomonadota > Gammaproteobacteria > Burkholderiales > Burkholderiaceae_C > Aquabacterium. The sequence continues at coordinate 24,226 of JACPOH010000284.1, forward strand.
GAGGTCGATGCGCTTCATGCGCTCCTTCTCGGCCTCAGGGAGCTTGTCCCACCAGGTGCCACCGCCGTTGCCGTAGTCAAACCGCTCGGCGCCATTGCGGGTGTAGTAGTACCAGTTGATCAGCAGCGAGTACACGTAGAACACGGCCGCACCGATGAAGAACGCGTTGACAGCACCGGTCTTCTCCAGCGAAGTGGCAATCAGCGAGTTCCACACGAAGGGGCCGAATGCCGCCCAGGCGCCCGTCCAGCCCAGCATCTGCGCACCCTTGGCAGGCGAGTAGGCAAACACGATCGGGTATTGGCGGAAGGTGGCTGCGTTGTTGATGCCGGACATCAGGAAGATCCACAGCATGCCCCACAGGAAGCCGCTGAACTGATCGATGCTGGTCGGGGTCAGGTATCCACCAGCCACCAGGAAGACCACGCCACCGATCTGGCCAACCGTGGTCCACTGCATGCCCTTGGAGCCCCCGATCTTGTCGAAGAAGCCACCAGTCAGCATGCGCACCAGGCCACCCAGCAGCGGGCCGATGTAGGCGTATTGCAGCGGATCAGGCGCACCGTCAAAGCCACCGTACAAGGTCTTGATCAGCATGGGGAAGGCCGCAGAAAAGCCCGAGAACGAACCGAAAGAGCAGATGTAGGTCATCGTGCAGTTCCAGGTGTGAACACGGGCACGATTGCGGCTGCTCAGGATCTCGAACTGGCCCATGAAGCCACGTGAAGGCATCTGCAGGCTGCGCAGGAACACGGCAGACAACACGAAGGCCAACACCAGGAAAGGCACCCACACGAAGGCGGCGTTTTGCA
>JACPOH010000285.1 GCA_016185075.1 Aquabacterium sp.
GCCTCCATCTCGACCCCGGTGGGGCCCACGGTCTGCACCGTCACACGGCAGACCACCGCCGAGGCCGGCTCATCCAGCTCGAACTCGACCGCCACCTTGGACAGCGCCAGCGGATGGCACAAGGGAATCAGATCGGCCGTGCGCTTGGCGCCCTGGATGGCGGCGATGCGCGCCACGCCCAGCACATCCCCCTTGCCGGCGCGCCCTTCGGAGATCAAGGCCAGGGTCGACGGCTGCATGAGGATGCGGCCTTGCGCCACCGCCACACGGGTCGTGGACGCCTTGCCGGACACGTCCACCATGTGGGCCTGGCCCTGCTGATCAAAATGGGTGAGTTCGCTCATGGAAAATCGCCAATGTGCCCACAAGTGGGCCAGGTAAAGAAATTCAAGTGCCTGAACCCGTGGGTCATTCCGCCGTCCAAGCACACGCGGTTCGCAGCATACTGCGCACTCAGTTCACCCGGTTTGCGTTCATGCCCTTGACTCTTCGACAACCCTCCGGCGCCATGCTGTCGCGCTGGCGCATCGCGGCCCTGATCCTCCTGGGCTGGCCCCTGGGCTTGTCGGTGCATGCGCAGGAAGCGCCCGCGCCCGGCAGTTCCTCGCCCTTGCCTGCCCTGGGCGATACCGCCTCGCAAGAGCTCTCGCCCATGGCCGAGCGTCGTCTGGGCGACCGCATCATGCGCTCCATCCTGCGTGACCCGGACGTGGTGGACGACCCGCTGGTGCTGGAGTACATCGACCAGGTCTGGGCACGGTTGATCGCCGGGGCCAGACAGCGCGGCGAGATCGGCCCCGAGCTGGAAGCCTCGCACGCCTGGGAGCCCTTCCTGGTGCGCGACCGCACGGTCAACGCCTTTGCGCTGCCTGGCGGCTACATCGGCGTGCACCTGGGCCTGCTGGCCATGACGAGCACCCCCGATGAACTGGCCTCGGTGCTGGCGCACGAGTTGTCGCACGTGACGCAACGGCACATCGCCCGCATGATCGGGCAGCAGTCTCGGCAATCGTGGGTAAGCCTGGCGTCGATGGTGCTGGGCATCCTGGCGGCCAGCCGCAACCCTCAAGCCGCACAAGCCATGATTTATGGCGGCCAGGCTGTGGCCGTTCAGGGCCAACTGAATTTTTCGCGCGACATGGAGCGCGAAGCCGACCGTGTGGGTTTCGGGGTGCTGGGTGAAGCCGGTTTTGATCAGGTCGGCATGGCCGAGATGTTCGAGCATCTGCAACAAGCCTCGCGCTTGAACGACGATGGCAGCTACCCCTATCTGCGCACGCACCCCCTGACAACCGAGCGCATTGGCGAAGCGCGTGCGCGGCTGGGCCCGGGCGGCTGGCGCGTCGCCACCGAACGAAGCCCGGGGCACGACTCGGCCATCTGGGCGCAGCACACCCTGATGGCGGCGCGTGCCAAGGTCCTGATGGACACGCGCAGCGTGTCGCTGCAGAACCTGGCCAACCCTGACATCAAGAAGGGCGCCACGCCTTTGCAGGCCGTGGCGGCCTGTTACACGGCAGGCCTGGCCGCACAACGCAGCGGCGATGCGGCGCGCGGCCTGGCCTTGCTGAACCAGGCACGCCTGGCCGCGCGCGGCCTGCCTGTGGCTCAGCAGGCCATGGTGCAACGCGTGCTCTCGCTGGCCGTGGTGGACAACCAGCTCATCGCGCATCAAGCCGCCGACGCTGCGGCCACGCTCAACCGCGAACTGGCGGACAACCGTGTGGCCGCCCGTGCGGACGCTCGCCCCGAGCTGCTGCTGGCAGCGCACATCGCCCTGTCCTTGCCCGAGGGGCGCGCGCAGCAATCGGCCTGGGCCGATGCCGCGGCACGCCTGCAGACCCATGTCAGCGTGCACCCGCACGATTCCGCGGCCTGGGCCGTGCTGGGCGAATTGTGGCAACGCCTGGGGGAACCACTGCGCGCCGTGCGGGCCGAGGCCGAAGCCGCCGCTGCCTTGGGTGACCTGCCAGGCGCCATCGACCGCATCCAGGGTGCACAGAAGCGCTTCCGCCAACCCAATGCGGCCGATGTGGTCGAACTGAGCGTGATGGATTCCCGCCTCAAGACCTGGCAACGGCAGCAACGTGAGGACATGCGCGAGGAAAACGGAGGCGGTTGAAGCGACACACCGCCCGGAAACCTGAAGAAAACCCTCATAAGATGGAGGGGCAAATGCGCTTCAAGCTAGAATTGCTTCGTCCGAAAGAGGAGTAGCGCGCAGCCCGTCAGGGTTGCGGTGGCACCCCGTCAACACGAAGGCCTGTGCAATGCAGGTTCTTCCGGGGTTCACAGCAGACATCTGTCCAGCAAGATTTTTCGGTGCTTGAGGTGCGTGGCCTTTCGGCCTCGACATGCTTGTTTCTTCCTGTTCGTCCTCGCGGCCCTGTTCGTGGATTTCGTCGTGCTTCGCAAGCAGGGCGCCCATGAAGTCAGCGTACCCGAGGCCATCCGCTGGTCCATCATCTGGGTGGTGCTCAGCATGGCCTTCAACGGCTTGTTGTGGTGGGCGTTCACGCAAGAGCAAGGTGCCGCCATCGCCAACACCAAGGCGCTGGAGTTCCTCACCGGCTACCTGATCGAGAAGTCGCTCGCGGTTGACAACATCTTTGTCTTCCTGATGATCTTCACCTACTTCGCGGTGCCGCCGGCCTACCAGAAGCGCGTGCTCATGATCGGCATCATCGGGGCCATCGTGCTGCGCACGGCCATGATCCTGGTGGGGGGCTGGCTGATCGCACAGTTCCACTGGGTGCTGTACGTGTTCGGCGCCTTCCTGCTGCTCACCGGTATCAAGATGTGGTGGGCCGCTGACAAGGAGCCCAATCTGGAAGACAACCCGGCTCTCAAACTGCTGCGCCGCGTGCTGCCCGTGAGCAAGCACTTCGATGGTGAGAACTTCTGGACCACGCAGAACGGCGTCCGCATCGCCACGCCCTTGCTGCTGGTGGTGGCCCTGGTGGGCTTCACGGACGTGATCTTCGCGGTGGACTCCATCCCCGCCATCTACGCCATCACGTCTGACCCGTTCATCGTGCTGACCTCGAACAACTTCGCGATCCTGGGCCTGCGTGCGATGTACTTCCTGCTGGCCGCCATGGCCGCCAAGTTCCACCTGCTGAGCTATGGCCTGGCTGTGATCCTGGTGTTCATCGGCACCAAGATGATGCTGATCGACATCGTGAAGATCCCCGTGCTGATCTCGCTCGGCGTGGTGATCGGCATCCTGGCCATCACGATGATCTGGAGCGTGAAGACGGCCCCGGCCATCGGCCCCAGCAAGACGGCTGGCTGATCAACGCCCAGGCGGTGGGCGGCGGTGCCACACGAGCGTGGCCGCCCACGCGATACCGATGGCGGCGTGAACCCAGCCATTGGCATCGCGCCAATCATCGGGGATCAGGTAGTAGAGGCTGTAGCCGGTCAGGGCGAGCAGGGCTGTCCCCACAAGCAGGCCCAGGCCATCGCGCACGCGCCAGTGCAGACGCAGCCCACGCATCACGTGGGTCGACGAGATGCGCCCGACCATGAACAGCATCACCATCATGGCCGCGCCATGCAGCTTCATGAGCCAGGGCTCCCAGGGGCTGGGCAGGCCTTCCATGCTGGCACGCGACATCACCGGCCAGGCCAGCTGGTGCACGCTCAGCCACATCAAGCCAGTCAGAACCAGCACCGCCGTGCTGGCATACAGCGTGCGGCGTTGCGCGCGGGAAAGGCGGTTGCGTTGCTTCATGGCGAACTTGTGGACCTGTCGTGAACCCAGACCTGAGCCTGATAGTGTTGCAGCAAATCGTGCACCCGCCCTTGATCCACTTTGGCCTGCTGCGCCAGGACCTTGGTCAGCGCATCGGCCCAGGCGCATCGGGGTGCGAGCACACTGAGGTGGCCTGCACACAAGGTGCCGCTCAAGGATGAACGCGCACCAGGGCGGAAATCACTGGACGCCATGGCGCCGTCGGTCAGTTCGGCCCAAGGGCGCACCCCGCCAGTCCGTTCATCACGCAAGACGATGGGCAGGGTCATGCCCTGCACCCGGAGGTCGCCACCCGCGTTGACCCACACCGCCTTGGCGCCCTGGCCCAGCGCAACCTCCACGGCGAGGTCCACGGCCCAGCCTTTGGCAAGCCCGCCCAGATCCAGGCGCGTACCCGGGCTCAGGCGAACGAGGTTCGTGTGTTCACCCTCTTGCCGCAGGGCCCAGGGGCCCGAGCCGAGCGCTACATCGAACAGGCCTTCGGTCTGATCCGACAAGGTCTGTGCCAGCGTCAAGACCTCTGCCGTCCAGGGATGCAGGCGCACAGGCTCGCCTGCCGGCGTGGCGTGGCTGCGAGACAGGTCACTGCCCGCCTCGAACACGGACATGAGCCGCTGCACCTGCCCGATGGCCTCGAAGGCCGCCCGCAGGGCCAGCTCGGCACCGTCCGGCACACCGATGTCAACCAAGGTGCCCAACAAGGGCCGTGCGCGCCTCACGCATCCGTGCCCATCCAGAGGGGGCACGGCAAAAGCGCTCACGCACCCGCTCCCAACTGGCCACTGCTGCGGCCGACGTCGATCACGGCAGCAATGCGCCTGATGCCTTCGGTCACGTGGGTACACGACAAGGTGGCCCCACTGATGTTGGCGATGTCGCTGCCGACCTTGATGGGCGACTGCACGGTCTTGCCGACGAACTGCTGGCGCCAGGCTGGCAGGCGCACCTCGCCACCATGGCTCTCGCGGTAGGACAGGATCTCCACCTGCCTGATGCTGCCATCGGCCGCGATCCCCACCGCGTAGGTGATCAGCTCGAACTTGCCCACCACGTTGTCGACCACCACCCAGCCCAGACCGAGCGGGCGGGCACACCATGGCGCGCGGCCAGCTCCTGCATCTGCGCCGCTGACAGCCTGATCTCGCGAAGCTCGAACCGATCAGCCTGAGGGAACAAGGCCTGCTGCGCCTGCTGGGGCGTCATGTAGTCCACGGCATAGGCTGTCGCCGGTAAAGCCGCCGCCGCCCATGCCGCCGTCGTCAAAGCAGCACCAGGCAAGGCGCTTGTCGCATCGATCAGTTTGAAGCGCACGTTCAGAAACTCCAGCCCAGACCCAGGTCGAGGCGGTTATTGTCCTTGTTCTGCTTGAAGCGCTGGATGTCGGCCTTGAAGACCAGGCCCTGGCCCACGTTCAGGTTGGCACCCAGGGTGTAGACACGCTCGGTGGGTGCGGCGTCGGGCGTCTGCCCCTGGCCGATGTCCGCATAGGACTTGCGCGTGTTGTAGCGCTCGGCGCGCACGAAAGGCGACAGGCTCAGCTCATCCCAGGACCAGACCTTGTAGGCCGCTTGCACATAGGCGCCATCAAAGCTCTTGGGGATGGGGAACCAGTCCGGGCCGCTGCTGAGGTTGACCGTGTTGAAGGCCGCCGTGCCCTAGATCGTGCCGCGCGCATACACGGACGACAGATCCAGCGCACCGAGGGTGTAGCGAGCGTGGAGATCCCACAGGGTCACGCGCAGGCCGTTGCCCACGGCGGCCGCCTGGCCCTGGCCACCGTTGCCCGAGAACCCGGAGCCACCCAGTTGCAGGCCAGGCACACCGCGCCAGTTCAAGGCCACGAACACCGCCGGGTCCTTGGCATGGGCTTGCGACATTTCCTGGTGCACGGAGCCCAGGGGGGACTCGGCCGTCTCGCTGTCATCCGTGGCCCACTTGGACACATCGAAGCTGGTGCTCAGGCCAGCTTGCAG